>NZ_MIIV01000332.1:0-28201 GCF_001743015.1 Shigella sp. FC1567 | reverse complement strand
ACACTGGAGCGTCTTCTGAGCCTGCTGTCGGCCTTTGAGGTCGTGGTATGGATGACGGATGGCTGGCCGCTGTATGAATCACGCCTGAAGGGAAAGCTGCACGTTATCAGCAAGCGTTACACTCAGCGCATTGAGCGACATAATCTGAATCTGAGACAACATCTGGCAAGGCTGGGACGGAAGTCACTGTCGTTCTCAAAATCGGTGGAGCTGCATGACAAGGTCATCGGGCATTATCTGAACATAAAACACTATCAGTAAGTTGGAGTCATTACCCTCTTCCAGCGATAATGAATGATGCGGCGCTTTCAGCACGACATAAGCGCATGATCGTTCACCTAAACGTTCATCGGGCATTGCAACCACACAGGCATCGTGAATTTTAGGATGCTGCAATAAAATATCTTCCACTTCACGGCTGCTAATATTTTCGCCGCCGCGGACAATAATATCTTTTTTGCGTCCGGTAATTTTTATATAGCCAGCCTCATCCATACGGCAGAGATCGCCGCTGCAATACCAGCCTTCTTCGTCCAGCGCACGGGCGGTTAATTCAGGTTCATCAAAATACCCCATAAACACATTGGGGCCACGCGAGGCTTCTTCACCTTCGCAACCTGGCGGTAAGGTCTTGCGTGCGTCATCGACCACTTTAATCTCTACACCTGCGGCAGCGTAACCATCGGTGTGCATAAAGCGCGACAAAGGATCATCGAGATTCACCACCGCATGCGGCGAACTTTCTGTGGAACCATAAACACTTAATAATTTAATGCCGCGCTGCTGGCATTCACGTGCCACTTTTTTGGGGATTGTGGTACCGCCGCAAAGAAAGAAACGCAGCGCTGAAAGGTCCGCGGGTTGTTTCTCTAGTACATTCAAAAGATCATAGACAAACGGCGTTGCGCCTAGCATACAGGTGCAACGCTGCTGCTCAAGCAGCGCGAGACACGCATCAGGAGTGAAAATATCTAACAACACGCTGCGAGCGCCAATTAAGAATGGTGCCGTTACGCCATGCAGAAAGCCCGTTGCGTGACCAAGTGGCGCAGGCATCATAAAGACATCCTGCCAGGTCAGATTCAGTCGCGCGCAATAAGCCCGCTCACTGGCGAGAATATTGTTATGCGTTAGCATCACGCCCTTTGGCAGACCCTCGGTTCCGGAGGTAAACAGCACCGCAGCTAATTCATCGCCGTGGGTCGTTATCGCCGTGGTCAGTGAGGTATTGTCGGCGATAATCGGACTTAATGAGAGGGAAGAGGTGGCGGGAGCCAGTTTGTCCACGCCGACAATTTGTTGTAGTTGTGGAAGCTGATTTTGCAGCGGCAGGATTAAATCTACCGGACGTGTTTGTTTAAACAACGTCGGTGCAAAGAACATTTTTGCCTGACACTTATTGAGCACCGACACCAGTTCTGCTTCCCGCCAGGAAGGCAACAGCGGCACGGAAACCGCACCGATTTTCAGGCAGGCAAGATAGATAACGGTAAATTCACACCAGCCAGGCAGTTGAAATGCGATGCGATCGCCTGATTCAATACCCTTCGCTAACATCCAGTTTGCCAGACAGCTCGCGGCGTGATCGAGCGCGCTATAGGTGTACGTTGCACCATGATTGTCGACCACGGCAATTTTGTCTGGCATCGCACGAGCGGTCTGCTGCCAGTAATCGGCCAGTGAAGCATCGCCCCATAACCCTTGCTGACGATACGCCGCACGACGTTGTTCGTTGAACGTTAATGTCACTTTCATTTTGGACTCTCGAAACAGAACATCAGGCCCGAGATGCGGGCCTGTGGGATGCATGATTAGCCGTAGCGAAAATCAATACCGAAGGTGCCTGCGGGATATTGCCACTGTTCGAGAATAGTGTTGCCGCACAGCACCCGACAGGTGCCGCACTCCAGACAACCGGCGGAATCGAAATGAATGTTGCCGGCGTCATCCTGCTTATAAAGTCCGGCAGGGCAAGCTTTCATTAATTTACGGAATTCATTGATATCGGGATTTGCCGCCAGAATGATATGCGGGTGGCCCTCATCAACATGGAATTTATTGACGCCTAATTTGATGTCGACGTTAACCGTAGCGTTCTGGCTCATAGCGCGGTTGCTCCCTTAATGCCATCTTTCAGCAAGTTGATCAGCCCAATTTTCTTCGCGTGTCCCATGATCATTTTGCGTACCGGCTGGTTTGGTTTGCCGTCAATGGTGAACATCTCGTTCATGATGTCGGCGACCATTCGTGAGTATTGGCTAAACAGGCGCGGGTTTTCCATCAGCGCCGGGATCTTGCGGAAATGCTGCATATCGCGCATGACGCAGCTTTGTTCCAGCTCACGTTTGTATTGCGCCAGACTGCTGGCGGAGAAATCCTCGCGTTCTTTGGCGGCGATCACCGTTGTGGCGGCAGCCTGAGCCGATGCAATGGCTAAATCCATGCCACGAACTGTAAAACCCAAATTCAGGCAGAAGCCTGCGGCGTCACCAACGATCATCACGCCATCGTTAACCATCTGCGGCACCATTGCCAGACCGCCTTCTGGCACCATATGCGCGGAATATTCAAGCAGTTTGCCGCCGCTAATTAGTGGGCGAATGGCGGGGTGTTGTTTAAAATCTTCCAGCATTTGCGGCACGCTTTTTTGCGCATGGGCGATATCACCCAATCCACAAACCAGCCCCAAGGATATGGAATCCTTGTTGGTATAGAGAAATCCCCCGCCCATCAGGCCGTCAGAAGGGGAGCCGGCAAACAGCCAGGCGGCACCTTCCTCGCCCGTAATATTAAAGCGATCGTTGATCTGTTCTGGTGTGAGGCCAATAACCTCTTTAACACCAACAGCGTAATGATGCGGATCGGAAGCGGGAACCATTCCCAGCGAGCGGCCAAGCATCGAGTTTACGCCATCAGCTAGAACCACCACATTCGCTTGGAGAATATCATCCCCGGCCTGCACGCCAGTGACCTTGTTTCCTTCACGAACCAACGCATCGACGCGAACGCCCGGGATAAACTGTGCGCCCGCCTGCTCGGCTTGTTCCATCAACCACGGGTCCAGACGATTACGCAATACGGTATAAGATGCGTGTTGCGGAACATCTGGTTGCTCGCGGTGAAAATCGAGGGTAACGGCGCTTTCTTCGGTTAAGAAGGAGATTTTCTCGCGTGTGACCTTGCGTTCTACCGGCGCTGATACTGCAAAGCCTGGAATGATTGCTTCAAGTGTGTGGGCATAAAGACGCCCGCCGGTCATGTTTTTACATCCGGCACTGTCGCCGCGTTCTATCACCAGGACATCCAGTCCGGCTCGCGCCATGACCAGTGCGGCAACGCTACTAGCAACGTCCGCACCGACCACAATGGCATCAAATTTGTCATCCGACATGCGTTATGCTCCCTTCCCGCTGCCTTTACAGCGGGAGATGTGGTTGAAAGGGGAATTAGCGGCTCAACTGGCTAATCAGGGCAGGGACGACTTTGTAGATATCGCCCACCAGACCGTAGTCGGCATAATTGAAGATTGGCGCATTTTTATCTTTATTGATGGCGACAATCACTTTTGCGCCGTTGCCGCCAACCATATGCTGGATCTGCCCGGAGATCCCCAGCGTCAGGTAGAGATCGGATTTCAGCAACACGCCGGAGACACCGATATAACGTTCACGCTCCATCCAGTTCTCGCCTTCGGCAATTGGACGTGAACAGCCGACTTCAGCATTCAGCACCGCCGCCAGTTCGTGGACCATTTTCAGGTCATCCTGCGCCGCCAGACCACGACCGACGCCAACCACACGTTTTGCTTTGCTCAGGTCCACGCTGCTTGCGGCTTTCGCACGGCGTTCGCGACAGAGAATTTCATGACGCGGAGCAACATAAGGTACCGTTTCTGTCGGGCACTGATGAGAGGTATCACTGGTGCACGGTTCCTGAACACCGGGTGCAAGGGTAATGATCGCCAGCGGGCTGTTGATCTTTTCCTGAGCGAACGCTAACCCGCCATACATCCGGTGTTCGGCGCAAATGTGACCATCGACAATATCCACCGCCGTGGCATCGTTCACCAGCGCCGCATTCAGTTGCACACTTAACCGTGCTGCCAGAGCTTTACCACGTTTCGTCGCGGCCAACAGCAACATAGCGGGGTGTTTATCTTTCAGCGGGGCAGCAATGCTTTCGGCGTAATTTTCAGTGCGTTGCAGCGCGTCGTTTTGCTCAAGAACATAAATACATTTTGGACCATAAGGCATAACTGCCTGCGCCTGGTCGGTATTTTGTACAATGGCATACACCTGTTGGCCCCATTGCTGAGCGCCGCCAAACAGTTCAGCATAACGTTCAGGATTATCGCTAAAGACCCAGACGCTGTTTAATTGACTCATCGTTTCTTCTCCGTAGGCTTCAGTTCAGGGCTTTCTTCAGATGTTCCGCCAGCTCGGCAATGGCCTCCGGCGAATCGTTATCGATAATGATGTGCTTACGTTCTGTTTGCGGCGGTACGCGAATGCCGACCAGTTCAGCAAGTGGCGCGCTCTGGCTCCAGTCAATATCACTTGCCTGCCACTGATTTACCGGTTTTTTACCCGCGCCGAGAATGGCTTTCATCGAAGGAATGCGTGGCACGTTAATATCGGAGGTGACGCAGAGCACGGCTGGAACAGAGAGTTCAATAACTTCAACATCATCTTCAAGCGTGCGTTCAATCACCAGTGTATTACCCTGACGCTGAATAGCACTCACTGCATTAATCACCGGAAGTTGCAGAATTTCTCCGACCAGCAAGCCAACCTGCTGGGCATAAAGGTCGCCGGAACCTTCACCAAAGATCAGTAAATCGAAGCCGATCTTTTCAATTGCTGCCGCCAGCGCTTTTGCGGTATCGAGAGGCAGTGCATGTTCAAGTTGCGCATCCTGCACCAAATACAGGCTGTGCGGCCCGCGGGATAGCACATCTTTGCGCACTGCGCACTTTCGAGTTCTGCAACAATGAGCCGCCAACGGTCAGCGCGGCTATCTCATCGTCATCTGTTGCGAGCTGGCTTGCAGCTTCAATGGCATTGAGATCGAACTGGCTGATTTTGGCGTCGGCATTGTCGAAATTCAGGGTGTATTCTGGAGTGACAACAATGTCCTGTTCTTCAGGCACCAGCTTAAAGCAGGTTATTATTTTCATGATTTCTCCTGTGAGTCGCATACGGAACCATCTCCGATGGAAGGTAAAAATGGCCTGAAAATAGTGTGCGATAGCGGTGGGGGTTTTCGACGGAGCAAGCTGTTTTCCTTGCCAACAATCTTGCAAAAAAATGCGATCGCTAAAACAAAAGTGCAATTTGCGGCAATATAGTTATTCCATGACCGTACAATCTTGCATTCAGTGTAAATAATCTTGTTTAGCTCTCGCTAAACGCGGTTGTATAACCGCAATACACGCCGTATTTTATCCGGCATATATTGTTTTTGCTTGCTCATGGAATAGGGAGGTTGTCATGTATCAACGCTGTTTTGATAACGCCAGTGAAACGCTGTTTGTCGCCGGTAAAACGCCACGGCTTTCACGTTTTGCATTTAGCGATGATCCAAAATGGGAGTCCGGACATCACGTTCATGACAATGAAACCGAGTTGATTTACGTCAAGAAAGGGGTTGCAAGGTTTACCATCGATTCTTCGTTATATGTCGCACATGCGGATGACATTGTGGTGATAGAACGCGGCAGGCTGCATGCGGTGGCCTCTGACGTTAACGATCCGGCAACGACGTGTACCTGTGCGCTGTACGGCTTTCAGTTTCAGGGGGCTGAGGAAAATCAGCTACTGCAACCGCATTCTTGTCCGGTAATTGCCGCGGGGCAGGGAAAAGAAGTCATAAAAACCTTATTTAATGAGCTAAGTGTGATTTTGCCGCAAAGTAAAAATAGCCAAACATCTTCGTTATGGGATGCATTTGCCTATACGTTAGCCATTCTTTACTACGAAAATTTTAAAAATGCTTATCGTTCGGAGCAGGGGTATATTAAAAAAGATGTTCTGATAAAAGATATTCTTTTCTATCTGAGTAATAATTATCGCGAAAAAATCACTTTAGAACAGTTATCGAAAAAATTTCGTGCCAGCGTCAGTTATATTTGCCATGAATTTACCAAAGAGTATCGTATTTCCCCTATTAACTATGTTATTCAACGGCGTATGACGGAAGCAAAATGGTCACTCACTAATACTGAATTATCACAGGCAGAGATCTCCTGGCGTGTGGGTTATGAAAATGTCGATCACTTTGCCAAACTGTTTTTGCGCCATGTCGGTTGTTCGCCCAGCGATTACCGTAGACAATTTAAAAACTGTTTTGCGGAACAAGAAATCCTATCTGAATTTCCTCAACCGGTAAGTCTTGTTGGATAAATCTGGCGGCGCAGTTTGTTAAGAAGCTGCGCCGCCTGCAGATTATTTGTTCTGATAGTCTTTCAGGATCTGCCGACCTGCTACGTAAATCATAATTTCGTCTGTACCGCCGCCGATACGTTCACAACGGACATCACGCCAGAAGCGGGAGACGCGCGCTTCATCGGTATAGCCCAGACCGCCCATGATTTGAATCGCATCATCAATGACTTCCATTGCGGTACGTGCGCAATACAGTTTTGCCAGCGCCGCGCTGGTGCGCAGTGACTGATGCTGATCGGCTTGCCATGCCACTTTCAGCACCATGTTGCGCATGTTGTCGATCTTAATCGCCATCAGCGCCAGTTTTTCCTGGATCATCTGGTTATGACCAATGGGCTTACCAAAAGCGATACGTTGGTTGGCATAGCGGGCGGCATCTTCAAAGGCGCATTCGGCAAAGCCGGTGCTGCGCGCGGCGTTGATCAGGCGCTCCATCTCAAAGTTGTACATCACATTGAGGAAACCCATTCCTTCTTCGCCCACCATGTCGCTCTCTTCAACCTCCACGTTGTCGAGATAGACTTCGCAGGTGCTGAGCATATGCCAGCCGATTTTATGCAGCGGGTTAATCTTAATGCCGGGCTTACTGGAGTCGACCCACCACAGGGTGAAGGCTTTTTTGGGATCTTTCGGTTGCGGATCGCGCGCCAACACCAGCATATACGGGTACTCTTTCGCACCGGTAATAAAGGTTTTCTGTCCGTTGATGTAAACCTTGCCGTTTTTACGCGTGTAAGTGGTAGTGGCACTGTTGTTGTCTGAGCCTGCGCCTGGCTCCGTCAACGCCAGGGCATAGGCGGGATCACCCGTTTCCAGGGTGCTCTCTGCCGTTTTACGTAGCTGCTCTGCAGAACCGAAACGGCGCATACTGTGAATACATTGACCGTTGGTAATCAAAAATGCCGGAGCACCGCATTTTGACACTTCCATCAGCGCCAGCATCTGGGTGACGTAATCCGCAGGGATGCCACCGAACTCTTCCGGCACGCCAAGCATAGAAATGCCGTTATCCGCCAGCGCCCGCATAAACTCACGCGGATATGTCCCGTTTTGATCGCAGGTGCGGAAATACTCTTCCGCAAAGTTAGTCGTAATCAGTTCGCGAATACTGGCCAGCAGCAGTTCTTGTTCTTCAGTTAAAGAAAAATCCATCGTGATACTCCTGTTAATGAGCCGCTTCAGGCAGGACAAAACCCATCGCCGCATCGATAAATAATCTTTCGTCCATCAGTTTGAGTTCTGGCGAAATCACTGGGGTGAAATCCATTTTGTCGAGAATATCTTTTTGTAAATCGACGCCAGGGGCGATTTCGATTAAATGCAGGCCGTCTTCTTTCAGCGTGAATACAGCACGTTCGGTGATGTAACGAACATCCAGTTCCCGTTCGAGCGCGATTTTTCCGCTAAAAGTAATTTCCGGTAGTTCCTGAATAAATTTCTTCACCCGTTCTTCCTGGACGATATTTAATTTGCCATCGGCAATTTCTGTTTTTAAACTGCCCGCGGTTAACGTGCCGCAGAAAATAATTTTCTTCGAGGTGGCACTGATATCAATAAATCCACCGGTACCCATGATTTTGCCATTGAATTTATGCACGCCGACGTTACCGTGCTGGTCGACTTCAGCAAAACTCAAATAACAAACATCCAGACCACCACCGTGATAAAAATTAAACTGGGACGTCATATCCAGAATGGCACGGGTATTCACGTTCGCGCCAAAGGCGATCCCCTGTGAAGTAATTCCGCCAATCGGACCTGTTTCTACCGTCAGAATAAAGTCATCAGCACAACCTTCTTCCCGGGCGACCAGGCCAATACCGTCAGCAATACCGACGCCGACATTCCCCACCGCGCCTTTACGCATTTCGAATAATGCACGCCTCGCAACTAATTTACGTTGGTTTAGGGGCAGGCTAAGTTTGGTGCTGTCATCAAGGGTGAAGTCACCAGAAATAAAGCGGTTAACCGGCGCACCGCCATACAGTTGGCTTTGATCCGGATCGACCACCACAATATCCACCAGATAACCCGGAATACGGACAGATTTAGGATGCAGCGTGGCTTTCTTAACCATTTTCTGCACCTGCATCATCACAATACCGCCGTTATTGTGCACCGCCTGGGCAATAACCAATGCGTCGAGATACATCACCTCATCTTCAAAAGTGGCGTAGCCTTCACTGTCGCAGGTGGTAGCGCGAATGAAGGCGATATCTGGCGCAATCGCTTTGTAATAGAGATATTCTTTGTTATCAAACTCGACCAGTTTAATCAGGTCTTCTTTCGTGACTTCATTCAGTTTGCCGCCTTGCTGGCGTGGATCGACAAATGTCCCGATGCCAATATCACTAATAATACCAGGCTGGTGGGCTGCGGCGGCGCGTAAGGTTTGTGTAAGTACACCTTGTGGATAGTTATAAGCAATAATTTTATTTTGTTCTGCGAGTTCAGAAATACGCGGCGATTGTCCCCAGTGACCACATAATGCCCATTTCACCAGACCTTCTTGCGCCAGCGGACTAATACCACGGTCGGCGCGATCGCCAAGCCCTGTTGGACTAATAATCGATAAATTACGTGGCGTTTGAGTCTGTTTATATTTATCAGCAAGAGCAGTAATTAACGTCGTGGCTTCCAGAATACCGCCGCCAGCGCCTAACACACAAAGTGTTGCTTCGTCGGGAATATAATTCACCGCTTCCTGTGCCGACAGGACCGGCACTCGTCCATTAATACGAGGTGGTTTTACAGGTTTCATTGTTAATTTCTGATTCAGGTGTGATTTTCCCTACGCCAGATGGATATTTAGCGCACAGAGACTCACGAAATATTTTTATTAAATACGGTTGAATATATTTTTTTTAGTTCGGCGGGGGAGGATATTCCCGCCGAAATATTATTGCTTATGCCTGATGTAAAATAGTTAATACTGTGCGTAAATCATTTACCGAGATTTGCCCTGGCGCAGAGGCTTTTTTTACCGCACCAAAAGTTGCCGCCGAGCCAAATACTTCACCAGCCAGACGAGAAATTACGCCAGTTTTTGCCATTGACATTGTGATGATTGGACGATCGGCATACTGCTCCTGCATCTCCAGGGTCGCGGCAAGCAACGTCAGCACATCGCTGGTACTTTGCGGCATCAGCGCAATCTTAGGAATATCGGCGTCGAAGGACTGCATTTTGCGCAGACGGGCAATGATTTCTTCGGCTTCCGGCGTTTTATGGAAGTCATGGTTGGACATGACAACTTTCACATCATGCGCGTGGGCGCAGGCGACGGTTTCTTTAACCTGATCATCGCCGGTAAATAACTCCAGATCTATCATATCAACCAGGCCGCTGTCGATGGCTGCACGATTGAGAGCAATATAAGCCTCGGTGGAAATCGCCTGCTCGCCGCCTTCTTTGGCACTGCGGAAGGTAAACAGCAGCGGTTTTTCTGGCATGGTTTCGCGGAGAATTTTTGCCGCCGCCATGACAGACTCCACATTGGAGAGGTCGGCAAAGTGGTCCACACGCCATTCCAGAATATCAAAGTCCGCTTCACGATAGGCGAGAGCTTCGGATTTCACGCGGGCGATATCTTTCGCCATCAGCGAGACGATGATTTTAGGTGCGCCCGTACCAATGACGAGATCTTTTACAGTTACGGTTTTCATTTTTTTACCCTTTCTGCACGCGGTCAGCCTGTCAGGCACCGAACCCCATGACCTGTTTAACATATTCCAGAGGGAAATCTTTGCCAGTCCATAACGTGAACTGTTCAGCCCCTTGCCACAACAACATGCCGTATCCATCAATCGTTTTGCAACCAGCTTGTTGCGCCTGCTGCAATAACTTCGTCATATGCGGGTTATACACGCATTCAGTGACCAGAAGTCCCGGATGTAACAGACTGATATCATTAACTAATGATTCATTCTCAAGGGGTTTCATACCCACTTTTGTGCCATTGGTTAAAATGTCGGCGGAAGCCAGGGCTTCAGCAAAGGCTTGCTGATCGGCGAGATCGGTAACCGTGACGACACAATCGGTGTTTTCGTTAACCCGCTGCGCGAAGGCGAGGGCTTTATCGAAGAACTCATCCCGACGGTTAAAGAGTTTAATTTCTTTTAAACCTTCAATTGCCCCCTGCGCGCCAATAGCCGTTGAGGCACCTCCGGCCCCTAACAGCACCATTGTTTTGCCTTTGATATCAAAACCGCTCTCTTTAATGGCGCGAATATGGCCCGTGCCGTCGGTGTTATAGCCGCGCAGGTAGCCATCATCATTAACGATGGTGTTGATGGCACCCACCAGTTTGGCTGCTGGCGTTAATTCATCAACATATTAACAAGCCAGTTGTTTGTTCGGCATTGATACACCAGTTCCGCGCATTTTTAGAGCTTTTAATCCTTCAATTGCTCCGGGAAAACTATCGTTATCCACTTCAAAGGCCATATAGGTAAATGGCAATCCCGCTTTTTCTAAGGCTTTATTCTGCATTTCAGGCGATAAACTGTGGCGGATAGGATAGGCCATCAGCCCAATCAATTCGTATTTTGCGGTAACATCCATAATTAACTCCTTTAACCTCTATGCTTAATTGTGTTTAACCGGGTGCTAAATTTACGCTCGCCAAACCGCACATCATTCTCAGGAATAATAAAAACGCGGTAATAGCGGATAAAAACAATAATTGCGGTAATCAGGGCCAGCAGCGCGAAAGTAAAATCGAGAACAATGATATATTGAAGGCCGATGTTCGACAGATAACCGGTAATCAGCGGAATAACAAAGTTAGCCAGTCCACCCATCATCATATAAATACTGGTGACTTTGGCTTTGCTTTTTGGGAAAAACTCTGACATGACCGAAACACCGAGCTGTAAAATGCCGCCAGCTGCTGAGAAACCGATAACAAAGGCGCCGGCATTACACACCAGTGGAGAAGGGTACAGATAGATAATGGCTGCTGTTATTGTTGCCAGTGCAGAGTTAAATACATTAGCCCAGATGGGCCGGACCATTTTTTTCAGTAGTGCGGCAAAAATAAAGACACAGACCAACGAGCCCATACTGTAATAAGAGATGGTTTTTAATGCCTCAGCTTCTGACATACCAGCAAAAGCCATCGCATATTTGGGCATCCACACCACAATCACATAAAAGGTCGAGAATGCGGCTACACCGAACAGTACCGATGAAACACCTTCCAGCCAGACTAACGGTTTGCTGTTCATTTGCGGTAATTCATTAGCTACGCTGGCGTCCACCAACTGGCTGGGGAATTTGCTTTTCAACAGCATTACCTTCAGCGGCTACCGATTGATAGATCTTCCAGTCAATAAAATTGCCATCAGGGTAGACTCGTTGAAATGCGGTTAAGTCGGGGAAAAAACGCATGGTGTTGTTGCCGATGCGGTTATTTATTTTCTCTATGATGGCATGAAGATGTTTTTTTCTTTGCTGACGCATAGCCAACAGTTGCTCGACTACACGATCAGGAATGGCACACTTGCCATTTTCCCACTGACGCCAGCTTTCACTGTCACCGGTCTGGGCAATCCAGGTGCGCATTCATCAATAGTCATGGCAAAAATATGTCGGAGTGCCTGGAGTTCATAAGCGTTCATCGTGTAATGGCTGCATGAAATAAACAATAAAATATAAATAACATTATCAGCCTGCTGACGGCTTGAAGAGAGTCACAGTATCTTGTGCAACATTATTGGAAAGAGTGAGGGGCGAGGTAGCGAAGTGGAAAAATGTTAAAAAAAGCCCATCGTGGGAGATGGGCAAAGACTACACACAGCAATTCGTTGTTTCACTCAGGGGATTTCCATGCTTATAAATCAATATGTTGATTTATAACCGTGAGCTAATAGTAGGCATACGGACTTTTTGCGTCGATCAGATTCGTCTCATTAGTTTAAAAACTGTAAAGAATTTGCGACAGGTACTACCAGCTGAATGGCGGTAAGCAGGAAAATATGGGGAAGAGCAAGCAAATATCAATTAGCGGGGGTTAACAATCAGGCGGCAGAGCCGCTGATGAGAAATTACTTATTCGGTTTCTCGATTTCGCCAAGTTCTTCGAGAATTTCTTCCGGTTGGTCCGTCGGCGGCGGGACTTCTTCCACCCACGCGGCAAACAGACGCCAGGAAACGGCTAACAGAACCGGACCAATAAACAGACCGATCATCCCGAAAGCAATCAAACCACCAATAACACCAGAGAGGATCAGGATCAGCGGTAAATCGGCACCCATGCGAATTAACATTGGGCGGATGACGTTATCCAGCGTGCCAACCACACCGCTCCACACTAACAATACCGTTCCCCAGGTGGTATCGCCAGTCCAGTAGAGCCAGATAATCGCCGGAATCAGTACCGGCAACGGGCCAAGCTGGACAAGGCAGGAGAGGATCATTAACACCGTTAGCAACGTTGCATAAGGTACGCCGGATACGGCGAGGCCGATACCGCCAAGCACTGCCTGTACTAACGCCGTCACCACCACACCCAGCGCCACCGCGCGGATAGCCTGTGCCGCCAGCAGTACGGCGGCATCTCCGCGAACGCCTGCCAGACGGGTTGCAAAATGGCGAATGCCTTGTGCCACCTGTTCACCGCGCCAGTACAGCAGGGCACTGAAGAGAAGCATCAGCGCACAATGCACCATAAAGCGCCCGATATGCGCCGCCTGCCCAACGAACCAGGTGGTGGTGGTGCCAATATAAGGGCGGACTTTCGCCATGATCGCCGTCCCCCCCATATCCAGCAAGTTGTGCCAGCCTGCATACAGCTTCGCGCCAATCACCGGAATGGTATTAAGCCACGCCAGATCGGGTAACGTCATGTCGCCGCTGGAAATGGCTTTAATTAGCGGGCCGCTGCCGTCGACGATACTGTTAACCAGCAAAGCAATAGGGATGATAAACACCATCACTAATAACAGCGTCATCACCAGAACGGCGAGAGAGCGGCGGCCAAACATGATCTTTTGCAAACGTAACAATACCGGCCAGGTGGCGATAACCACCGTACCGGCCCATGCAAAGCCGAGAATAAAGGGTTGAACAATCCACAGACATGCCACAATCATGATGGCTAAAAACAGCACCGAAAGCAGAATTTGTGCGACATCCCTGGGCTGACGAACATTTACCATAACTACTTTTCACCTTTTTTGTGCGTCAAATCGTCGACGCGACGTGAACACGCGAAACTCACCTGCATAATGATGAGCAATTTCAGCGGTTTTTAACAGGCCGATTCTGCCCTTAATTCTGATGGGCGTGTTAGAAAAAAATGTGGTACAACAACTCAGGCAACACGCAAACGATTTACTCGTCGTATTTCAAGTTGCATGTGCTGCGGCTACGTTC
This sequence comes from Shigella sp. FC1567, assembly GCF_001743015.1. NCBI lineage: Bacteria > Pseudomonadati > Pseudomonadota > Gammaproteobacteria > Enterobacterales > Enterobacteriaceae > Shigella > Shigella sp. FC1567. The sequence continues at coordinate 14,381 of NZ_MIIV01000332.1, read as the reverse complement.
GTTCACCCCAGTCACTTACTATTGTAAGCTCCTGGAGTTCACTCGCTTGCCGCCTTCCTGCAACTCGAAATCCATAGAGTAAATAAACATCACCTTTCAGTGCGCTATTGCAGCCGCCTGAAAGAATAGTGTATCGACCTACATCACAGACCGCAGGAAAGGGGCAATATAATGATTCCACAGATTTCTCAGGCACCCGGCGTCGTTCAACTGGTGCTTAATTTTTTGCAAGAGCTGGAGCAACAAGGTTTTACCGGCGATACGGCGACAAGTTATGCCGATCGTCTGACAATGTCGACCGACAACAGTATTTACCAACTTCTCCCCGATGCGGTGGTATTTCCGCGTTCAACCGCAGATGTGGCGCTGATCGCCCGTCTTGCCGCGCAGGAACGCTATTCATCGCTGATCTTTACCCCCCGCGGCGGCGGCACCGGCACTAACGGTCAGGCGCTCAACCAGGGGATTATTGTTGATATGTCCCGCCATATGAACCGCATCATCGAAATTAACCCTGAAGAGGGCTGGGTGCGCGTTGAGGCCGGGGTGATAAAAGATCAACTCAATCAGTACCTGAAACCGTTCGGCTACTTTTTTGCGCCGGAACTTTCGACCAGCAACCGGGCAACGCTCGGTGGGATGATCAATACCGATGCATCCGGTCAGGGATCGCTGGTCTATGGCAAAACGTCAGATCACGTACTTGGCGTACGCGCGGTGTTGTTGGGGGGCGATGTTCTCGATACGCAACCTTTACCCGTCGAATTGGCGGAAACGCTGGGTAAATCCAATACCACAATCGGGCGAATTTATAACACGGTTTATCAACGTTGCCGTCAGCAACGCCAGTTAATTATCGACAACTTCCCCAAACTTAACCGCTTTCTTACCGGTTACGATCTGCGTCATGTCTTTAACGATGAGATGACCGAGTTCGACCTGACGCGCATTCTGACGGGTTCAGAAGGGACGCTGGCCTTTATTACCGAAGCGCGGCTGGATATTACGCGCTTGCCTAAAGTGCGCCGTCTGGTGAACGTCAAATATGACTCTTTTGACTCTGCGCTGCGTAACGCGCCGTTTATGGTTGAGGCGCGGGCGCTTTCGGTAGAGACGGTGGACTCAAAAGTGCTGAATCTGGCGCGGGAAGATATTGTCTGGCATTCCGTCAGCGAGTTGATTACCGATGTGCCTGACCAAGAGATGCTCGGGCTGAACATTGTGGAATTTGCTGGTGATGATGAGGCGCTGATTGATGAGCGGGTAAATGCACTCTGTGCGCGGTTGGATGAGCTGATCGCCAGTCATCAAGCAGGTGTCATCGGCTGGCAGGTGTGCCGTGAGCTGGCGGGGGTTGAACGTATCTATGCAATGCGCAAAAAAGCCGTTGGTCTGCTTGGCAATGCCAAAGGTGCCGCTAAGCCAATTCCGTTTGCTGAGGATACCTGCGTACCGCCGGAACACCTGGCGGATTATATTGCTGAATTTCGCGCGCTGCTCGACAGCCACGGCTTAAGCTACGGTATGTTCGGTCACGTCGACGCAGGTGTCTTGCACGTCCGTCCAGAGCTGGATATGTGCGATCCTCAACAAGAGATTTTGATGAAGCAAATCTCTGATGACGTGGTGGCGCTGACTGCGAAATACGGTGGTTTGTTGTGGGGCGAGCACGGCAAAGGTTTTCGCGCTGAATACAGCCCGGCGTTTTTCGGTGAGGAACTTTTTGCAGAACTGCGCAAAGTGAAAGCGGCATTTGACCCGCATAACCGACTCAACCCAGGGAAGATTTGCCCGCCAGAAGGTCTCGATGCGCCGATGATGAAAGTGGACGCGGTGAAGCGCGGTACATTCGATCGGCAGATCCCCATTGCGGTACGCCAGCAGTGGCGCGGTGCGATGGAGTGTAACGGCAACGGTTTATGCTTCAACTTTGATGCCCGTAGTCCGATGTGTCCGTCGATGAAGATCACCCAGAACCGGATTCATTCACCGAAAGGGCGCGCAACGCTGGTGCGTGAATGGCTGCGTTTGTTGGCGGATCGCGGCGTTGATCCACTCAAACTGGAACAAGAACTGCCTGAATCCGGCGTCAGTTTGCGGACGTTAATTGCCCGCACGCGCAATAGCTGGCATGCGAATAAAGGCGAATATGACTTCTCACACGAAGTCAAAGAGGCGATGTCGGGCTGTCTGGCCTGTAAAGCGTGTTCGACCCTGTGCCCCATCAAAATTGATGTGCCGGAGTTTCGCTCTCGTTTTCTGCAGCTCTATCACACCCGTTATTTACGCCCGCTGCGCGACCACCTCGTCGCTACGGTCGAGAGCTACGCGCCGCTGATGGCACGCGCGCCGAAAACCTTTAACTTCTTCATTAACCAGCCGCTGGTGCGCAAACTCTCGGAAAAACATATCGGCATGGTTGATTTGCCGCTGCTGTCGGTCCCCTCGCTACAACAACAAATGGTGGGGCATCGCTCGGCAAACATGACGCTGGAACAGCTTGAATCTCTCAATGCAGAGCAGAAAGCGCGCACAGTGTTGGTGGTGCAGGACCCCTTTACCAGCTATTACGATGCGCAAGTGGTGGCGGATTTTGTCCGTCTGGTCGAAAAATTAGGTTTCCAGCCTGTGTTACTGCCATTTTCGCCAAATGGCAAAGCCCAGCATATTAAAGGTTTTCTTAATCGTTTTGCGAAGACGGCGAAAAAGACGGCGGATTTCCTCAACCGTATGGCGAAGCTGGGTATGCCAATGGTGGGCGTCGATCCGGCGCTGGTACTTTGTTATCGCGATGAATATAAACTGGCGCTGGGCGAGGAGCGTGGCGAGTTTAACGTCTTACTGGCGAATGAATGGCTGGCAAGCGCACTTGAGTCACAGCCTGTGGCTACAGTCAGCGGTGAATCATGGTATTTCTTTGGTCACTGTACCGAAGTTACCGCCTTGCCGGGTGCGCCAGCACAATGGGCCGCGATATTTGCCCGTTTTGGCGCGAAACTGGAAAATGTCAGCGTGGGTTGCTGCGGCATGGCAGGGACTTACGGACATGAAGCGAAAAACCATGAAAATTCGCTCGGGATCTATGAGTTATCCTGGCATCAGGCTATGCAGCGACTGCCGCGTAACCGCTGTCTGGCGACCGGATATTCCTGCCGTAGCCAGGTAAAACGGGTTGAAGGCACGGGGGTACGCCATCCTGTGCAGGCTTTACTGGAGATTATTAAATGATATGGAAACGGAAAATCACCCTGGAAGCACTGAATGCTATGGGTGAAGGAAACATGGTGGGGTTCCTGGATATTCGCTTTGAACATATTGGTGATGACACCCTTGAAGCGACAATGCCAGTAGACTCGCGGACAAAGCAGCCTTTCGGGTTGCTGCATGGAGGAGCATCCGTGGTACTGGCCGAAAGTATCGGTTCCGTTGCCGGTTATTTATGTACCGAAGGTGAGCAAAAAGTGGTTGGTCTGGAAATCAATGCTAATCACGTCCGCTCGGCACGAGAAGGGCGGGTGCGCGGCATATGTAAACCGTTGCATCTCGGTTCGCGTCACCAGGTCTGGCAGATTGAAATCTTCGATGAGAAAGGGCGTTTGTGCTGTTCGTCACGATTGACGACCGCCATTTTGTGACGTTGTCACCAGAAAAGTGTGACGCATATTGCTTTTGGTCATTATCTGCACAGTAAACGGTGGTATACTGTACACGTCTTGTCTAAAAGCGAGGATGCTATGTCTACTCAACTTGATCCCACCCAGCTGGCCATTGAATTTTTACGCCGTGACCAGAGCAATCTTTCACCTGCCCAATATCTCAAACGTCTGAAACAACTAGAACTTGAATTTGCTGACCTGCTTACTCTCTCTTCTGCTGAATTAAAAGAAGAAATCTACTTTGCCTGGCGTCTGGGCGTGCATTGATCCTGACTTAATGCCGCAAGTTCGCCAAATCGACCTGGATTAACCTCCGTCCAGGTTCGATGACCTTCTTAATACTGCTTATCTACCGCCTGATATTGTTCAAAAATAATACTAATCGCAGTTTGTGTTAAAACGGCGGGTTAGCTTTATGAGATTATTCTTATCGCCCCTTCAAGAGCTAAGCCACTGAGAGTGCCGGAGATAAGCGCCGGATGGGGTAGAAACCCTTAAGCCTGTGTCGCACAGACTTAAGGGTTTTCTTATTTCTGAACGCTGCACTTTTTTACCTATCTCTTAAATAGTCATTTTAATACAACTTTTTCTTTTTCATCACAGCCTTAATGCTCCTTAGATAATAACCATTATCTAACAATGAGATACGCTAATTCTTAGCGTGCCTGTTAACCCACACATCAGGGTCTATGCTTATTAAAAGCAGGCAAAAAGCATGTTTTACGGTAAAGCCCCTGCGTTTGCTGGGTTGAACTGATAATCATTATCACCAACATGCTGTTATACGCTGAAAGCGATGAAGTGAGGTAAATCGATGGACATGCATTCAGGAACCTTTAACCCACAAGATTTCGCCTGGCAAGGCTTAACGCTGACACCCGCAGCGGCGATACACATCCGTGAGCTGGTGGCAAAGCAGCCGGGTATGGTCGGCGTGCGTTTAGGCGTGAAGCAAACGGGCTGCGCGGGCTTTGGCTATGTGCTCGACAGTGTTAGCGAGCCGGACAAAGACGATCTGCTGTTTGAACACGACGGCGCGAAGCTGTTTGTCCCGCTGCAAGCGATGCCGTTTATTGATGGCACGGAAGTCGATTTCGTTCGTGAAGGACTTAATCAGATATTCAAATTTCACAACCCTAAAGCCCAGAATGAATGTGGCTGTGGCGAAAGCTTTGGGGTATAGGCGGTACTATGTCTCGTAATACTGAAGCAACTGACGATGTCAAAACCTGGACCGGCGGCCCGCTGAATTATAAAGAAGGATTCTTCACCCAGTTAGCCACCGATGAGCTGGCAAAGGGGATAAACGAAGAGGTGGTGCGCGCAATTTCGGCGAAGCGTAATGAGCCGGAGTGGATGCTGGAGTTTCGTCTAAACGCCTATCGCGCATGGCTGGAGATGGAAGAACCGCACTGGTTGAAAGCGCACTACGACAAGCTGAATTATCAGGATTACAGCTACTACTCAGCACCATCGTGCGGTAATTGTGACGACACTTGCGCGTCTGAACCTGGCGCGGTGCAGCAAACTGGCGCGAACGCCTTTTTAAGTAAAGAGGTGGAGGCGGCGTTTGAGCAGTTGGGCGTTCCCGTGCGGGAAGGCAAAGAGGTGGCGGTGGATGCCATTTTCGACTCTGTTTCGGTTGCCACTACTTATCGCGAAAAACTGGCGGAGCAGGGAATTATTTTCTGTTCCTTTGGTGAGGCGATCCACGATCACCCGGAACTGGTGCGTAAATATCTCGGCACCGTGGTGCCGGGGAATGACAACTTCTTTGCCGCGCTTAATGCGGCGGTAGCCTCTGACGGTACGTTTATTTATGTGCCTAAAGGCGTGCGCTGCCCGATGGAACTTTCCACCTATTTTCGCATTAACGCGGAAAAAACCGGGCAGTTTGAGCGCACCATTCTGGTGGCCGACGAAGACAGCTACGTCAGCTACATTGAAGGCTGTTCCGCTCCGGTGCGTGACAGCTATCAGTTACACGCGGCAGTGGTGGAAGTCATCATCCATAAAAACGCCGAGGTGAAATATTCCACGGTACAAAACTGGTTCCCTGGCGATAACAACACCGGCGGTATTCTCAACTTCGTCACCAAGCGTGCTTTGTGCGAAGGCGAAAACAGCAAAATGTCATGGACGCAATCAGAAACCGGGTCCGCGATTACGTGGAAATATCCCAGCTGCATTTTGCGCGGCGATAACTCCATTGGTGAGTTTTACTCAGTGGCGCTGACCAGCGGTCATCAGCAAGCGGATACCGGCACCAAGATGATCCACATCGGTAAAAACACCAAATCGACCATTATCTCGAAAGGGATCTCTGCCGGACATAGTCAGAACAGTTATCGCGGCTTAGTGAAAATCATGCCGACGGCAACCAATGCGCGCAATTTCACTCAGTGCGACTCAATGCTGATTGGCGCTAATTGTGGGGCGCATACCTTCCCGTATGTCGAATGTCGCAATAACAGCGCACAACTGGAGCACGAGGCAACGACATCACGTATTGGTGAAGATCAACTGTTTTACTGCCTGCAACGCGGGATCAGCGAAGAAGACGCCATCTCGATGATTGTTAACGGTTTCTGCAAAGACGTGTTCTCAGAACTGCCGCTGGAATTTGCCGTTGAAGCACAAAAACTCCTCGCGATCAGTCTTGAACACAGCGTCGGATAAGGAATAAACATGTTAAGTATTAAAGATTTACACGTCAGCGTGGAAGATAAAGCTATCCTGCGTGGATTAAGCCTCGCCGTTCGTCCCGGCGAAGTTCACGCCATTATGGGGCCAAACGGTTCGGGCAAAAGTACCTTATCGGCAACGCTTGCCGGGCGCGAAGATTATGAAGTGACGGGCGGCACGGTTGAGTTCAAAGGCAAAGATTTGCTTGCACTGTCGCCGGAAGATCGTGCAGGCGAAGGCATCTTTATGGCCTTCCAGTATCCGGTGGAGATTCCAGGCGTCAGTAACCAGTTTTTCCTGCAAACGGCACTTAATGCAGTGCGCAGCTATCGCGGCCAGGAAACGCTCGACCGCTTTGATTTTCAGGATTTGATGGAAGAGAAAATCGCTCTCCTGAAGATGCCGGAAGATTTATTAACCCGTTCGGTAAACGTTGGTTTTTCCGGCGGCGAGAAAAAGCGCAACGATATTTTGCAAATGGCGGTGCTGGAACCGGAGTTATGCATTCTTGATGAGTCGGACTCCGGGCTGGATATTGACGCATTAAAAGTGGTCGCCGATGGCGTGAACTCCCTGCGTGATGGCAAGCGCTCATTCATCATTGTTACGCACTACCAACGCATTCTCGACTACATCAAGCCTGATTACGTCCATGTGCTATATCAGGGACGAATTGTGAAATCCGGCGATTTCACGTTGGTCAAACAACTGGAGGAGCAGGGTTATGGCTGGCTTACCGAACAGCAGTAACGCGCTGCAACAGTGGCATCACTTGTTTGAAGCTGAAGGGACAAAACGCTCCCCGCAAGCACAGCAGCATTTACAACAATTGCTGCGTACCGGACTGCCGACACGTAAACATGAAAACTGGAAATATACGTCGCTGGAAGGGCTGACCAATAGCCAGTTTGTCAGCATTGCGGGGGAGATATCCCCACAGCAGCGTGATGCCTTAGCGTTAACGTTAGACGCCGTGCGGCTGGTGTTTGTCGATGGACGTTACGTGCCCGCGCTGAGCGATGCAATTGAAGGCAGCGGATATGAAGTGAGCATTAACGACGACCGTCAGGGGTTACCCGACGCTATTCAGGCGGAAGTGTTTCTGCATTTGACGGAAAGCCTGGCACAAAGCGTGACGCATATCGCCGTGAAGCGCGGTCAACGGCCGGCAAAGCCATTGCTGTTAATGTATATCACCCAGGGCGTGGCAGGTGAAGAGGTGAACACTGCCCATTACCGGCATCATCTGGATCTGGCGGAAGGTGCCGAAGCAACGGTGATCGAACATTTTGTCAGCCTTAATGATGCTCGTCATTTTACCGGGGCACGGTTCACTATCAATGTCGCAGCGAACGCCCACTTGCAGCATATCAAGCTGGCGTTTGAAAACCCGCTCAGTCACCACTTTGCTCATAACGATTTGTTGCTGGCTGAGGATGCCACCGCATTTAGCCATAGTTTCCTGCTGGGTGGCGCAGTGTTACGACACAACACCAGTACGCAACTCAATGGCGAAAACAGCACGCTGCGGATCAATAGCCTGGCGATGCCGGTGAAAAACGAGGTGTGTGATACCCGTACCTGGCTGGAACACAATAAAGGTTTTTGTAACAGCCGACAGTTGCACAAAACTATCGTCAGCGACAAAGGCCGCGCGGTATTTAACGGTTTGATCAACGTCGCGCAGCACGCCATCAAAACGGATGGTCAGATGACCAACAATAATCTGCTGATGGGCAAACTGGCGGAAGTGGATACGAAACCGCAGCTGGAAATCTATGCAGATGATGTGAAATGCAGCCACGGCGCGACGGTGGGGCGTATTGATGATGAACAGATGTTCTATCTGCGCTCGCGCGGGATCAATCAGCAGGATGCCCAGCAGATGATCATTTACGCCTTTGCTGCCGAACTGACGGAAGCACTGCGTGATGAGGGGCTTAAACAGCAGGTGCTGGCCCGAATCGGTCAACGGCTGCCAGGAGGTGCAAGATGACTTTTTCCGTCGACAAAGTGCGGGCCGACTTTCCGGTGCTTTCGCGTGAGGTAAACGGTTTGCCGCTGGCTTATCTCGACAGCGCCGCCAGTGCACAGAAACCGAGCCAGGTGATTGACGCCGAGGCCGAGTTTTATCGTCATGGCTACGCGGCGGTGCATCGCGGTATTCATACCTTAAGCGCCCAGGCGACCGAGAAAATGGAGAACGTGCGCAAGCGGGCATCGCTGTTTATTAATGCCCGTTCGGCGGAAGAGCTGGTGTTCGTCCGCGGCACGACGGAAGGGATCAATCTGGTCGCCAATAGCTGGGGCAACAGCAATGTGCGGGCGGGCGATAACATCATCATCAGTCAGATGGAGCACCACGCTAACATTGTCCCCTGGCAGATGCTTTGCGCACGCGTTGGCGCAGAGCTGCGTGTGATCCCTCTCAACCCCGACGGTACGCTGCAACTGGAGACGCTGCATACGCTGTTTGATGAGAAAACTCGCCTGCTGGCAATTACTCATGTCTCCAACGTGCTTGGCACAGAAAATCCACTGGCGGGAATGATCACGCTTGCGCACCAGCATGGCGCAAAAGTGCTGGTGGATGGCGCTCAGGCGGTGATGCATCATCCGGTGGATGTTCAGGCGCTGGATTGCGATTTTTACGTGTTTTCCGGGCATAAACTGTATGGCCCCACCGGGATTGGCATTCTTTATGTCAAAGAAGCCTTGTTGCAGGAGATGCCGCCGTGGGAAGGGGGCGGTTCTATGATCGCCACCGTCAGCCTGAGTGAAGGCACTACCTGGACCAAAGCACCATGGCGGTTTGAAGCCGGTACACCCAATACCGGGGGCATCATTGGTCTTGGCGCGGCGCTGGAATATGTTTCGGTGCTGGGGCTTAATAACATAGCCGAGTATGAACTGAATCTGATGCATTACGCGCTATCACAGCTGGAATCTGTACCGAATCTCACTCTCTATGGCCCACAAAACAGGCTTGGCGTTATTGCTTTTAATCTCGGTAAACACCACGCCTATGATGTTGGCAGTTTTCTCGATAATTACGGCATTGCTGTGCGTACCGGACATCACTGCGCTATGCCATTAATGGCCTATTACAACGTCCCTGCGATGTGTCGGGCGTCGCTGGCCATGTATAACACTCATGAAGAAGTGGATCGTCTGGTGACCGGCCTGCAACGTATTCACCGTCTGCTGGGATAACAGGGAGGCACTATGGCTTTATTGCCGGATAAAGAAAAATTGCTGCGTAATTTTTTACGCTGCGCCAACTGGGAAGAGAAATATCTCTACATTATTGAGCTGGGCCAGCGTCTGCCAGAATTACGCGACGAAGACCGAAGCCCACAAAATAGCATTCAGGGCTGCCAGAATCAGGTGTGGATTGTCATGCGCCAGAATGCGCAGGGAATTATTGAATTGCAGGGCGACAGCGATGCGGCGATTGTGAAAGGGCTTATTGCGGTCGTATTTATTCTCTACGATCAGATGACGCCGCAGGATATTGTCAATTTCGATGTGCGTCCGTGGTTTGAAAAAATGGCGCTCACCCAACATCTCACCCCATCTCGTTCACAAGGTCTGGAAGCGATGATTCGCGCAATTCGCGCCAAAGCCGCTGCACTTAGCTAAACTAAAGGGACAGCTTTCATCCGGTTGGCTCACATTGCCGGATGGTCAATGTTTACACTGACCTGCACAGGAGTGTTTTGGTTTCAGGTGAACATAAGCGCCATCCGACGTTTCAGCGTGAGTCTCCGGCAAATACAGGAGGTTTACAATGAAACGCGCGTCTTTGCTTACACTCACGCTTATCGGCGCTTTTAGCGCCATCCAGGCTGCCTGGGCGGTTGATTATCCGCTACCACCAACCGGAAGCCGACTGGTTGGGCAAAATCAAACGTATACGGTGCAAGAAGGGGATAAAAACCTTCAGGCTATTGCCCGACGTTTTGATACTGCGGCAATGTTGATCCTTGAAGCCAATAACACTATCGCCCCGGTGCCAAAACCTGGTACGACGATAACTATTCCTTCACAACTGTTATTACCTGATGCACCGCGTCAGGGGATTATCGTTAACCTTGCAGAGCTGCGCCTTTATTATTATCCGCCGGGAGAAAATATCGTGCAGGTTTATCCGATAGGTATTGGCTTGCAGGGGCTGGAAACGCCGGTGATGGAAACGCGTGTGGGGCAGAAAATCCCTAATCCAACCTGGACGCCTACGGCAGGCATTCGTCAACGTTCGCTGGAGCGTGGCATTAAATTACTGCCAGTCGTTCCTGCCGGACCAAATAACCCGCTAGGACGTTACGCACTGCGCTTCGCGCATGGTAATGGCGAATACCTCATTCATGGTACCAGTGCGCCGGACAGCGTCGGTTTACGCGTCAGTTCGGGCTGTATTCGCATGAATGCACCGGATATTAAAGCCTTATTCTCCAGCGTGCGGACGGGAACGCCGGTGAAAGTGATCAACGAACCGGTGAAATATTCCGTGGAGCCTAACGGGATGCGTTATGTTGAAGTACATCGACCACTATCGGCAGAAGAACAGCAGAACGTTCAGACAATGCCATACACACTGCCAGCAGGCTTTACGCAATTTAAAGACAATAAGGCTGTAGATCAGAAGTTAGTCGATAAAGCGTTGTATCGTCGGGCAGGGTATCCGGTTTCGGTGAGCAGTGGAGCAACTCCCGCAGCCAGCAATGCGCCTTCAGTAGAGTCAGCGCAGAATGGTGAACCAGAGCAAGGGAATATGTTACGCGCGAGGCAGTAGTGGTAAATAGCAGACAAAAAAAATGCGCACAATGTGCGCCATTTTTCACTTCACAGGTACTATTACTTGCGGTATTTAGTAGCCATGTTGTCCAGACGCTGGTTAGCACGAGCTGCGTCATCTTTAGCAGCCTGAACGTCGGAACGCATTGCGTTCACGTCGTTGCTCAGCTGGTCAACTTTAGCGTTCAGAGTCTGAACGTCAGAAGACAGCTGATCGATTTTAGCGTTGCTGGAGCAACCTGCCAGCAGAGTAGAACCCAGGATTACCGCGCCCAGTACCAGTTTAGTAGCTTTCATTATTAATACCCTCTAGATTGAGTTAATCTCCATGTAGCGTTACAAGTATTACACAAAGTTTTTTATGTTGAGAATATTTTTTTGATGGGAAGGCACTTATTTTTGATCGTTCGCTCAAAGAAGCATCGAACGCTGGGTTTTAGATAAAAAAATTGAGAGAAAACAGGATGCTTCCATCGGATTCATCTTAGATAAAGTGAGATTATATAGTGAAATCCGATTTGATTTTTTATTGCTTCTGGTTATCGATTAAATAAAAAAAGCGCCCATCAGGGCGCTTCGATATACAAATTAATTCACAAAAGCAATATTACAGGACGTGAACAGATGCGGTGTTAGTAGTGCCGCTCGGTACCAGTGCACCAGAAACCATAACTACAACGTCACCTTTGTGTGCCAGACCGCTCTGCAGAGCCAGTTCTTTACCCAGACGGTAGAAATCATCAGTAGAAGTGATCTCTTTAACCAGCTGCGGCACAACGCCTTTGCTCAGTACCAACTGATGAGCCGTTTTTTCGTTGGTGGTCAGTGCCAGGATGGTGGCATCCGGGAAGTATTTACGTACTGCGCGAGCAGATTTACCGCCCTGAGTAGCAACCACGATCAGCGGAGCATCCAGTTTTTCAGCAGTTTCAACGGCACCACGGCATACCGCTTCGGTAATGCGCAGTTTACGGTTGTCATTGTTGAACTCGAGACGGCTGTTCATCACGCGGTCGGTACGTTCGCAGATGGTCGCCATGATAGAAACCGCTTCCAGCGGGTATTTACCTTTTGCGGATTCACCAGACAGCATCACTGCATCAGTACCGTCGAGGATGGCGTTTGCAACGTCACCGGCTTCTGCGCGAGTCGGGCGTGGGTTTTTGATCATGGAATCCAGCATCTGGGTCGCAGTGATAACGACTTTACGTGCACGGATACATTTTTCGATCATCATCTTCTGGGCGAAGATAACTTCTTCTACCGGGATTTCTACACCCAGGTCGCCACGCGCAACCATGATGCCGTCAGAGGCTTCGAGGATTTCGTCGAAGTTGTTGAGGCCTTCCTGGTTTTCGATTTTGGAGATGATGTGGATGTTTTCGCCGCCGTGCGCTTTCAGGTGCTCACGGATTTCGATAACGTCAGAACGCTTACGAATAAAGGAAGCAGCAACAAAGTCTACGCCTTGTTCGCAACCAAAGATCAGGTCCTGTTTGTCTTTTTCAGCCAGTGCTGGCAGAGCAATGGAAACGCCAGGCAGGTTCACACCTTTGTTTTCGCCCAGGTCACCGTTGTTCAGCACTTTACAGATAACTTTGTTACCTTCAATGGCGGTAACTTCCATACCGATCAGACCATCGTCAACCAGTACGGTGTTGCCAACTGACAGGTCAGTAGTGAAACCTTCATACGTTACCGCAACCATTTCGCTGTTGCCGATAACAGATTTATCAGTGGTGAAAGTAAAGGTCTGACCAGCTTTCAGAGAAACGTCGTTACCGCCTTCCAGTTTCATGGTGCGGATTTCCGGACCTTTGGTATCAAGCAGGATAGCGGCGGTTTTACCAGTTTTGCTCATCACGTTGCGCAGATTCTGAATGCGCTGACCGTGTTCTGCATAGTCACCATGAGAGAAGTTCAGACGCATAACGTTCATGCCAGCGTCCAGCATTTTAGCTAACATCTCTTCAGATTCGGTTTTCGGTCCGATGGTGCAAACAATTTTGGTCTTTTTCATGACAGTCTTAGTCTTTAAGTTGAGAAGGATGGGAGAAACTTGCTTTCTGGGCGCACTGCCGGAAAGCGAATCCGGTATTACGAAAGTGGTGGTGCCTCGCTCTAAGGATAAGTGACATCGAAAAAGCGTGCAGAGGAATGTGTGCTTGTGTCTCAGCCCAACGTGAGTGCCTGTTTTTGAGTCGTTGAGTTCTACAGTCCAAAGTGCTGAAACCATTCAAGAGTCAATTGGCGCGCATTATACGCTGAAATTAATCCAAAAGGAAAACAAAAACAGCGTTTCAAAAAATATACAACTTGTTAGACAATAAATTGTTATCAAAGATTTAACGTTCCAGGGAAAAGGTTACGCAAAAACTTCGCTGTTTGCGCAACGTCTGGTGCCAAAGTTGTCAGTGTGAGGATAAGTGAAAGTTCATCCGGTGTATAAATATATCATCGCTCAATTGCTACAGTTAAAATAATTTATCGCGTTATTTGTCTGATTTTGTTTGATTTTTGTTTAATTGGTTAGATTGATATATGCTGATAGTTGGCATGATAAATAGGTATAAAGAATGGGAAATCGGACAAAAGAGGATGAACTGTACCGAGAAATGTGCAGAGTTGTCGGTAAAGTTGTGCTGGAAATGCGCGATCTGGGGCAGGAACCAAAGCATATTGTTATCGCAGGCGTATTACGTACAGCATTAGCCAATAAACGCATTCAGCGCAGTGAGCTGGATAAGCAGGCGATGGAAACCGTCATTAACGCACTGGTAAAATGACCATTCAGGATGAGGCGGTAAGCTTCATCCTGATATTCTTGCTTCAGTTGCGGTCCAGTTAATCATTCTAAATAACAACTGCTGAAATTATACGAATTGCGGTATGTATTTTAATTTATAACGATAATATTATTTTTATTTTCTGCAATGAACGTCACAAATAATTGTCGCTTAAGTTAAATTTATTTCAAATGATAATAAATATCAGTTCACGGTAATGCTGCCAACTTACTGATTTAGTGTATGATGGTGATTTTAAGGTGCTTGCGTGGCTTCCATTTCCATCAGATGTCCTTCCTGCTCCGCTACTGAAGGCGTGGTGCGTAACGGCAAAAGCACTGCCGGACATCAGCGCTATCTCTGCTCTCATTGCCGTAAAACATGGCAACTACAGTTCACTTACACCGCCTCTCAGCCCGGTACGCACCAGAAAATCATTGATATGGCCATGAATGGC
>NZ_MIIV01000331.1:0-786 GCF_001743015.1 Shigella sp. FC1567 | reverse complement strand
TGTGTCCCTTAATTACGTAAGCGTTGATAAAAGAGTCGGATGCAGCCCAGTTTCACCATCGCCAGGTAATTTCTCGCCGTTTTGTCGTAACGCGTGGCGATGCGGCGATATTCTTTCAGCCGCCCAAAGCACCGTTCAACGACATTACGATTGCAGTACGCATCACGATCAAGCTGTGCACGTCCATCCGATGCCATTTTCTCATTTGACTTTCGGGGGATTACTGCCTTTATACCGTTATTTTTCAGCTCGTTGCGCAATGCGCGCCCTGAATACGCTTTATCAGCCAGTACCGCATGTCCACGGCGTTTCATGCTGCCGTTCTGACGCTGAACGCCAATCCCGTCCAGAAGTCGTTGCGCGAACTGGCTTTCATGAGCTTGTCCGGGGCTTAGCACGATATTTAACGGGAGGCCACTTCCGTCTGTTGCCAGATGGATTTTGGTGCCAAAACCGCCGCGAGAGCGACCCGGGCCATTATCTCCGTCGATATCGGGATGTTTTTTTGAGCACCGGCGGCACATTTCAGCGCCCGGATATTACTGCCATCCAGCGCGGTGGCAGACCAGTCAATAAAGCCGTTTGCATCAAGTAGCGAAAGCAACCTGTTGAAAATAATATTAATCACGCCTGACTTTGACCATCGGTTAAAGCGGTTATAAACAGTTTTCCATGCCCCATATCGTTCGGGTAAATCGCGCCATGGTGCACCGGAACATAACACCCAGAACATGCCATTGATGATTTTACGGTGCTCAGCCCATGGGCGTCCGGCCCGTGGTGTGG
>NZ_MIIV01000330.1:0-789 GCF_001743015.1 Shigella sp. FC1567 | reverse complement strand
GATGCGGATGCGGAGAGGGAAGCCGGTGCACAGGTGATGCGTGAGACTGAACAGCAGATTTACCGTCAGCTGACTGACGAGGTACTGGCCCTGCGATTGCCTGAAAACGGCTCACAACTGCACCATTCATAATCACATCGCATAAACCACAGACCGGACTGACTCCGGAAAAACAGAGGCCCGCCCCCGGGCCTCCCCGGATTCATCCGTTTCCCTGTTCAGCCTGACAGCACGCCCCCGCGGCCGGATGACAGACTCCGCTTCGGTAAGCAAAGCGGTCTTCTGTGATTCCGCCAGTTGCGGCTTATTCATTACTCAACGTCAAACGCCCGAATTGAAGCCAAATCATCCAGACCGCTCAGCTCCTCTTTCATTTCACGCTGACGGCGATAAATCTCATCGTTGCGATCGACCTGCGCCTGCACTGAGGTAGCCTGAGTTTAACGGACACTCCTTCCTGAAATAGAATGGCATCAGAAGGAGCTAATAATGAGCAGAAAAAACCAACGTTACTCTAAAGAGTTCAAAGCCGAAGCTGTCAGAACGGTTCTTGAAAATCAACTTTCGATCAGTGAAGGCGCTTCCCGATTATCCCTTCCTGAAGGCACTTTAGGACAATGGGTTACCGCCGCCAGAAAAGGGCTCGGTACTCCTGGTTCCCGCACGGTGGCTGAACTGGAATCTGAAATTCTGCAACTGCGTAAGGCGTTAAATGAAGCTCGCCTTGAGCGAGATATATTAAAAAAGCAACAGCGTATTTTGCACAGGAGTCGCTGAAAAATACGCGTT
>NZ_MIIV01000329.1:0-790 GCF_001743015.1 Shigella sp. FC1567 | reverse complement strand
GTAGCGGAGCAGGAAGGACATCTGATGGAAATGGAAGCCACGCAAGCACCTTAAAATCACCATCATACACTAAATCAGTAAGTTGGCAGCATTACCTCCCATCGCCATACCCTAACCAATTGCACTTGTGAATTTATTTTTGCTTAATTTTGAATTAAGAAAATTTAATTTGTTCAAAAGCCCTTAAAGTGCACAATAGGCGTCCTAATGAACAATGGTTGTAAATTTTGGTAACAAATATCATTGCTCATTAATATCTAGCATCTGCTTATAACATTTGTGTCATGAATAGTCATTCTTCAAACCAGTAGTCTGACTAATGGAATTTTATTCAAGGATTTTTATGTCTAAAAAATTAGGTTTTGCCCTGTCTGGTCTTATGCTGGCAATGGTTGCAGGTACTGCTTCTGCTGATATGGATGGTGGTCAGTTAAATATCAGTGGTCTGGTTGTTGATAACACCTGTGAAACCCGCGTTGACGGCGGTAATAAAGATGGTCTGATCCTGCTGCAAACTGCAACTGTTGGTGAAATCGATGCTGGCGTGCTGAATGACACCGTTGGCGCTAAAGCCAAACCTTTCAGCATCACCGTTGACTGCAGCAAAGCAAATCCGAATCCAGGTAGTACAGCTAAAATGACCTTCGGTTCTGTTTTCTTTGGTAATAGCAAAGGAACGCTGAACAACGACATGTCGGTAATGCTGCCAACTTACTGATTTAGTGTATGATGGTGATTTTAAGGTGCTTGCGTGGCTTCCATTTCCATCAGATGTCCTTCCTGCTCCGCT
>NZ_MIIV01000328.1:0-793 GCF_001743015.1 Shigella sp. FC1567 | reverse complement strand
GCGCGGAAACTGCTGGGATAACAGCCCAATGGAACGCTTCTTCAGGAGTCTGAAGAACGAATGGATGCCGGTGGTGGGTTACGTAAGCTTCAGCGAGGCAGCTCACGCCATAACGGACTATATCGTTGGATATTACAGCGCACTAAGACCGCACGAATATAACGGTGGGTTACCCCCAAACGAATCGGAAAATCGATACTGGAAAAACTCTAACTCGGTGGCCAGTTTTTGTTGACCACTTCAGGAAAACCATCCACCACATCTTGATATATTCCGAATTTACGTTGATGCTCCGCGTTGTGATATCTCCGCCATCACAATTGATGCACCATAGAGCAAACTGAATATCACGGAATGATAAATGACGCTCTACCAGATAAAACCGCTCTTTCAGTCGCTGTTAAGGCCGACGATGTTTTGGCTTTATAAGCACCACGTTACAGCGAATCACATCACTCTTACGGCACTGGCGCTTTCTCTTTTTACCGGATTGCTGTTGGTGTTGGTGGCACAACCCATCCTCTTTTTGCTATTGCCCATCGTGCTTTTTATCCGTATGGCGCTCAATGCGCTGGATGGCATGTTGGCGCGTGAGTGCAATCAGCAAACACGTCTGGGGGCGATTTTGAATGAAACTGGCGATGTTATTTCCGATATTGCGCTCTATTTACCGTTTTTATTTTTACCGGAAAGTAACGGGTAATGCTGCCAACTTACTGATTTAGTGTATGATGGTGATTTTAAGGTGCTTGCGTGGCTTCCATTTCCATCAGATGTCCTTCCTGCTCCGCTA
>NZ_MIIV01000327.1:0-802 GCF_001743015.1 Shigella sp. FC1567 | reverse complement strand
GGAGAAGCTGACGGTGATAAAGTCATCAGACTTGTCAGGGGGCAGTCATACAGAGGCTCACGACTGGGACCGGTGGGGATTTCAGTGCCCAGTACTCCCACCGGAACGTATATAGCATCCCCACAATTTTTCATTACGGGATGTTCAGAGCATTCATTACCGGGGTCATATTGCGCCCTGTCCGGGGGGCCGGATGCACATGTCTCTGGCGCAATGCCCGGGCTTTTTATTCGCACATCGTGAGGAATGCACCGTGGAAATTAAAAAAATCATTAATCCCCGTTATACCGAAAGTGGCGCAGTAGACTGTGACGTTTTTTTTGACGACAGGGACCAGGCAGTCCCCTACACAGCCACCGCTGATGATGTCGCTCCGACGGGTCAGCAAATCTGGCAGGAACTGCAAAGCGGCAAATGGGGTGAGATAGCCCCATTCACTGTGACACCAGAAATGCTGGAAGCGGCCAGAGAGGCCAGACGTCAGGAAATTGAAGCATGGCGCGCAGAACAGGAGGCGAAGCCGTTCACGTTTGAATGGAACGGTCGTATCTGGAATGCTGGTCCCGACTCACTGGGCCGCCTGTCCCCGGTAGTCATGCTGGCAAAATCTGTCACAGCACAAACACATATGGCGTGGAGCGATGCCGATAATCAGCAGGTGAAACTGTCGATGCCGGAACTGGAAGAACTGGCGGCAGCAATGGTGCAGGCGCAGGTCGATCGCAACGATGAGATTTATCGCCGTCAGCGTGAAATGAAAGAGGAGCTGAGCGGTCTGGATGATTTGGCTTCAATTCGGGCG
>NZ_MIIV01000326.1:0-834 GCF_001743015.1 Shigella sp. FC1567 | reverse complement strand
TTTCTGTTCCATAACAGGTGTCCACTAGTTGAAAAGGTGGGCACCTACGTTACCAATACAGGCTTAATGGCTACATACGGCGGTCAGTTTACGCTTACTGTTTTCTCTTGTTAATGGCATCTTCAGTAAATACAGGGTTACTGATAGTGACACCAATTTCAAAACAACCTTCAGACGTATTAACGTTTGGTAATAACGTCTCCATTATTGCGTCCTCAACAATGAATTTTGAGTAATTGTTCCACAGTCATATTTTTAATTGCGCCCCGGTTAACAAGAGTCCATCCCTGTTTTTCCAGATAAAACCGGAAAGTCTCCAGGGTACAGACCAGTGCGCCATCAGGAACGGTTTCGGTGAATTCGACATTGCCGAATTTGTCGAAGTGAACAACCAGAGTGCGACCATCACCCGGAATCATCTTGTCAGCAGGTGGGGTGTTATTCTGGCGCAGTTCGGCCTCCATGCGATCGAACTCAGCAATGTAGGCTTCTTTGAATGAGGTGTACTGGCAATAGCGGACACTACCATTTGTTCTTTTTTTAATCAGCCATCTGATGATATTTTTCCCTGAAGGCTGCCGGGGAGATATTCCCCAGACGAGAGTGACGACGCTGACGATTGTAGAAAATCTCAATGTATTCCCGTATTACTGAGATGGCTTCATCCCGGTTATTAAAACGATAGTGGCTCAGGCTCTCATTTTTCAGCGTTCCCCAGAAGCTTTCCATCGGAGCGTTGTCGTAACAGTGACCTTTACGCGACATTGATGTTTTCAGACCAGACTGCTCCTGTATGACCCGGTAATCGTATGCGCAGTACTGTGAACCTCGATC
>NZ_MIIV01000325.1:0-849 GCF_001743015.1 Shigella sp. FC1567 | reverse complement strand
GCGATACAGGAATGCAGTCGCTGTATTTTGCGTTTCTGCTTCTGCCAGTTGTTGCTGAATTTGACCTTGCGGCTTAACTGTCGCTGAAGTCTCGCCAGCTTCTTCTGGTTTTTCTGAAAACTGTTTACAGGCTCAAAGACTGTGCCATCTGACAGCGTGGCGAGTTTAGCCACGCCAGCATCCAGCCCGACCATTGATGCTGAAGGGTGAACCGGAGTTGATACTTCACTTTCTGTCTGAATACTGATGTACCACTTACCGCAGGACTGGCTGACAGTGACATTTTTCACAACACCCGTGACCTGACGGCTGTTCCGGTAGCGCATCCAGCCCAGTTTCGGCAGAAAAATACGGCTGTTTTCCTGATCGAGCTTAACGCCCTGCGGATAGCGGAATGCATCATTCTGTCCCCGCTTTTTGAAGCGGGGAAAAGAGGTACGCTTCTGAAAGAAATTTTTGTAGGCTCGCTCAAGGTCTTTCAGTGACTGTTGCAATGGCTGTGACGGGGCATCTTTAAGCCATTGCGTTTCAGTGGCATTTTTCCACTCAACCAGCCAGGAAGCCATTTTCTCGTAAGGGATGTATTTATTACCGACCTCATGATTCTCATTCTGACGTGCCAGAGCACGATTGAAAACGAAACGACATGCGCCTGCGAAGCGCCTCATTTCACGCTCCTGTTGACCACCGGGTCTTAACTGGAATTTAAATGCTTGTAGTCGTTTCACAGGCCAAATGATACTTTGGTCTGTGAAAAAAGAAACCGATATCCGGCGTGGAAGGCATTGTGTTTTCCTGATGCATGTTCACCTGGTCTTTGTCACCAAATACCGACGTCAGATTTTTGAC
>NZ_MIIV01000324.1:0-853 GCF_001743015.1 Shigella sp. FC1567 | reverse complement strand
CATCGATAGGAATTTAAATCCCCAAAAGATTAAAAAAGCACCGAAGAATGCGCGTTTATTCAACACAACCTGATCATCAAGTAATCGGTATAGACACTTAATATTGCTTACATTGATTGATTCAATGTATCTCTGATGGTTTTTTGCTCCGTTCCCCTCAACATGGACGCAACTTCCCCTCTGCGACTCTCAGCCGCACCACCGTATTCGAGCCAGCGGCTCATGCATCATAACCTGCTCTGCCAGACGGTAACCCCTCTTCAGCCCCGTAAACCGCATCTGACCTCCGCACAGCTCGCACTTCAGCGGGTCAACCTTCAGTCACTGCTGATACATCCCTCTCCTTGTGATTTGCCTCGCCGTTTTTCTCACTGTCTCCGTTATGGCGTACACCACATCTTCCAGTAATCGCCGCTTCACCGGACTCAGGACCCCGTATCACCATCCGGAACCCCTTATCCGCCACATGCCAGGAGAACCTTTCCATAAACTCGTCGCCACTCATCACAAGGTTTTCTTCTCGTTTTGTCCGGTGGCTGTTGTAACGCAGGCCAATTTCATCCTGACCGGCATAATGTTCCAGGCGGCTCATCTGCACCGGCTGCTTCTCCAGCCAGTTAAGCCATCGGTTTCCCTGCTGAAAAATATCGGCAAAACGGGGAAGCATCAGAAAGGCGGAATAACGCCATCCGGCCAGTGAACCGTACCGCATTCAGGGCAATACATGCCGTCGGCGTTGATACCGGCAGGAATTGTCGCAAATTCCCGCTCCGTGCAGCGGGCAATTTCCGGATACCCTTCGTCATCAACACGTACAAACCAGAAGACCAGTTTTTTGTTTCCGGCATCCACA
>NZ_MIIV01000323.1:0-878 GCF_001743015.1 Shigella sp. FC1567 | reverse complement strand
AATCAGCGAGTAGGTATATGGGATAATCGCGGATTCAGGTGCTGGTACTGAATTCACCGGGAGGCACCCGGCACCATGCAATGGCACATAGCGCCACTCTCCAGCCCCTCTCCGGAGGGGCTGTTTATATTGATTTTGTCAGATGTGAGTAAACTCCTTATGGACTTTGTTGTTTTAGCCCATAAGGACATATTTGCAGAGTGCAACGGTTATTAAAGCATTCATTCAATACGTTATCTGTATTTGTAGGGCATTCCTGGCTGTTTTTGATTAAATTCCAGAATGTTTTATTGAATGGTACTACGTTGTAAATGGTTACAGGTAGCACTTTGTTATTGAGCATGATGCCTGTGTGAGTCAGTGTAAATATACTTTCAGGAGGTAAGAAAGCATCCGATTGATACCAGATTATTAATTTTATTTTACTCCATATGACTGAAAAAGATATTCCGCATGATGGCTGGATAACTGTATCAATCACAATCCACTTCATTTAGTTTCCTTGTTTATGCCTTGCTGGTGATGTTCTGAAAAGTATAAATGATATTTTTGAATGTAAACCATAGAGCAGAATTATTTTTCTGATGTTGTTTATTGTTTATTTAAATGCAGGGTGGTTTATATCTCGTCTTGTAGTTTATCCATGCATATCTGCTTGATGATGAGGTTTTTATTTAAGGTATGGTTTTGTGTTTTTTCTGTATTACATGTCAGGTATTTTAAAGAATCATTTTTCAGATGGTGGAAAGAACCATGGCATTTAAACACTATGATGTTGTCAGGGCGGCGTCGCCGTCAGATCTTGCGGAAAAGCTGACACATAAACTGAAAGAGGGCTGGCAGCCGTTTGGTAGTCCGGTGGCCATAACCCCTTATAC
>NZ_MIIV01000322.1:0-883 GCF_001743015.1 Shigella sp. FC1567 | reverse complement strand
CGTGTTGAGGCCAACGCCCATAATGCGTGCACTGGCGCGACATCCGACGCCATTCATGGCCATATCAATGATTTTCTGGTGCGTACCGGGCTGAGAGGCGGTGTAAGTGAACTGTAGTTGCCATGTTTTACGGCAATGAGAGCAGAGATAGCGCTGATGTCCGGCAGTGCTTTTGCCGTTACGCACCACGCCTTCAGTAGCGGAGCAGGAAGGACATCTGATGGAAATGGAAGCCACGCAAGCACCTTAAAATCACCATCATACACTAAATCAGTAAGTTGGCAGCATTACCCGCAATTGGGTCATTAAACTGCCCGACAGCGTACCTGCTTCAGTATCGCGTTCCTTCTCGGCATTAATTCCCGGCTTTATTATTCTTTCCGTGATGGGGATTATTGCCTGGGCGTTGAATACCTGGGGCACCAACTTCCATCAGATCATTATGGATACCATCTCAACCCCACTGGCATCGTTGGGTAGCGTGGTGGGCTGGGCCTATGTGATCTTTGTTCCACTGCTCTGTGAACCGCCCCGGGAATCCTGGAGACTAAACTTCCTGAGAAAGAGGTAAACAGGATGACTAAAAATACTCGTTTTTCCCCCGAAGTCCGTCAGAGGGCGATTCGTATGGTTCTGGAAAGTCAGGGCGAATATGACTCACAGTGGGCGGCAATTTGTTCCATTGCCCCAAAGATTGGCTGTACACCGGAGACTCTGCGTGTCTGGGTACGCCAGCATGAGCGGGATACCGGAGGCGGTGATGGCGGGCTCACCACCGCTGAACGTCAGCGTCTGAAAGAGCTGGAACGTGAAAATCGTGAACTGCGCCGCAGTAACGATATCCTTCGCCAGGCTTCCGCTTATTTTGCGAAGGCGGAGTTCG
>NZ_MIIV01000321.1:0-28223 GCF_001743015.1 Shigella sp. FC1567 | reverse complement strand
CACTTGGCAGAGTGTGACCACAGGATAATGCGCTCTGAGTTTCCCGATTATCGAGAACAGTTCAGGGAGTCTGACATCAAGAGCGCGGTAGCCTTTTTTAATATTTCATTCTCCATTTCAATGCGTTGTAGCTTTTTCCTCAGCTTACGTATTTCGATTTGTTCTGGTGTTATCGGAGAGGCTTTTGGTGTTTTGCCCTGACGCTCATCACGCAGTTGTTTGCCCCATCTTGTCATTGTGGAAAGGCCAACATCCATAGCTTTGGCGGCATCTGCCACCGTGTATTTCTGGTCAACAACCAGTTGAGCGGATTCGCGTTTAAACTCTGCGCTAAAATTTCTTTTTTTCATTGGAGCACCTGTGTTGTTCTGAGGTGAGCATATCACCTCTGTTCAGGTGGCCAAATTCAGTGTGCCACTTCATGCGTAACCACTATGAGTATGAAGTGGGGCACTTTGAAAACGCGTTCGAAATTCCGGCAGATACCTTCCGTGAGCAGCTGCCAAAAGCAGTCGAGATGATGCAGGCACATAAAGATAAAAAAATCGTCATGTACTGCACCGGCGGCATTCGTTGTGAAAAGGCCAGTGCTTGGATGAAACATAACGGATTCAACAAAGTCTGGCATATCGAGGGCGGAATTATTGAATACGCCCGTAAGGCGCGCGAGCAGGGCTTGCCGGTGCGTTTTATTGGCAAAAATTTTGTTTTTGACGAGCGGATGGGCGAACGTATATCGGATGAGATTATCGCGCATTGCCACCAGTGCGGCGCGCCGTGCGACAGCCATACCAACTGTAAAAATGATGGCTGCCACCTGCTGTTTATTCAGTGTCCAGTATGCGCGGAAAAATACAAAGGTTGTTGTAGTGAGATTTGCTGCGAAGAAAGCGCGTTACCGCCAGAAGAACAGCGACGCCGTCGGGCAGGACGTGAAAATGGCAATAAGATCTTTAATAAGTCTCGTGGACGTCTGAATACAACACTGGGCATTCCTGATCCAACAGAATAAATATCATTGCCGGATGCGTGCCATCCGGCAACATTTCACGCTTACTTCTGCTGTACGCCTTCCACTGAAATAATCAGATCCACTTCCTGAGAAGCTGGACCTAAATCTGTCTTGATATTGAAGTCCTTGAGCTTAATTTTGCCTTCGGCCTCGAAGCCTGCACGTTTACCACCCCATGGGTCGTCGCCCTGACCAATTAATTTCGCTTCCAGCGTGACGGGTTTGGTTACGCCATTCAGCGTCAGATCGCCGGTAATATCCAGTTCGTCACCGTCTTTCTTCACGCTGGTGGAGGTGAATGTTGCCTGTGGATATTTTGCGGTATTGAGGAAATCTGCACTGCGAAGATGTTTATCGCGTTCGGCGTGATTAGTATCGACGCTGGTGGTGTTAATTGTCACATTCACTTTATCGGCAGCCGGATTTTTTTCGTCAAAGGTAAAAGTACCGTCGAAATCTTTAAAGGTGCCGTATAACCAGCTATAGCCAAGGTGCTGGATGCGGAAATTAACAAAGGCGTGCTGACCTTCTTTGTCAATTTTGTAATCGGCGGCAACCGCTGAACCGGCAGAGAACATCAGGGACGCGAAGGTTAAACCAAGCAGGCTTTTTTTCATTTTTTATACTCCATAGTCAGATGACGACTTTCCCAGCATGCGCTTCAGAGTGTCGTCTTTATCGATGAAATGATGCTTCAGGGCCATAAATCCGTGCATAACGGACAGTACTACGACGCTCCACGCGAGCCAAAAATGCAGGGCACCGGCAAAGTCTGCCTGTGCGCCAGCGTCGGCAAGGGTCGCGGGGACGTCAAACCAGCCAAAAACGCTGATCGGTTTACCATCGGCAGTTGAGATCAGATAGCCGCTGATGCCGATGGCGAACAGCAATAGGTACAATGCGAGATGTCCAGCCTTTGCGGCAAGACGAGTCATGGGCGAATAACTCGGCAGCGGACCCGGCGGTGGAGATATGACACGCCACAGAACGCGAATAACCAGCCCCATCATTAACAAAATACCGATGCTTTTATGCAGTTCGGGTGCTTTGTGATACCAGCCATCGTAATAACTGAGCGTGACCATCCACAGACCTAAAGTAAACATGCCGTAGACAATAATTGCGCTTAGCCAATGGAAGGCCGCAGATATAACACCATAGCGTTCAGGGGTATTTGTGAATGACATAAGTGCATCCAATACGAATTTGCGAGAGAAAGAAAATGGCGTGTCGGAGAATGAATTGCAACACAAAAATAACAAATTGAATGATATTTATTTTTATTTCAATAATTTTGAATTAATAATGAAAGAATCTTCATAAGTTTAGTGGGTTCAGCATCAGAGATGTCTGGTGAGTGCTGTAGAAGCAGGAATAATCTCATTCAATTTTTCACGCTAAATGAAAGGGAGATTAAATATTTGTCAGTTTATGTCAGTGCGGAAAACTAAAAATAAAACACATAGATCAGATCCATAATTGCCAACAATCCCCAGAGAAAAAGATAAAGCATCAGATGCTCGCGAATATTATTGATGAGATAGTGCAACAGCCGACGCATTAAATACTCCTGTAAAAACGGCCTCATTCTGGAGGCGTAATGATGATTATTGGAAGCGGGAAAGCCTGAATGGCGTCAAATCAAAATCGCTTTTTTTGTCTTGCGCAAAATCGGCAGCTATTTCCCCTAAAACTGACGCAAATTTAAAACCGTGCCCACTCAGGCCGGTAATGAGCAGTGTATTATCGTGGCCGGGTAGGGTATCGATAATAAAATCTTCGTCAGGCGAATTATCATAGGTGCAGGCAGCGCCGTACAGGCAGCAACCGATACCCGGCAATACATTGCGCAAGAACGGGAAGGCTTCCGAACCATCGCTGACCACTTCCGCAAACGGAACACGTTCATCCGCTGAATGGATAACCTGGCCTCCGTTATGTTTGCCAATCTTCAACGCGTCGTTTTCTGCCGGAAAACCATAATATTGATCGCCATTGGGCAGTTCACCGGTAAACGCCGGGAATTTATTCTTCACGCTATAGCGGCCATCGGCCTGATACCAGGCAAATACTTTACGTACAGGCTGGACAGGCAGCTCCGGGAGCAGGTCTTTTACCCATGTTCCCGCGCAGACAATCGCTTTTTTCGCCTGATACTCACCGTCAACGGTTTCAATAGTTACGCCATCATCGTCATGACGAATTGCGGTGACCGGGCAGTTGAACAGTTGCGCACAGCCCGCTTCCTTCGCCAGTTGGATCCAGGTTTTAATCGCCAGTTCGCTGCGCAAAAAACCGGAATCAGTCTCAAATAAGCCGATGTAGTTGTCCGGGACGCGTATTTCTGGCCAGCGGGCCATAATCCCTTGCGCATCGAGCTTTTCAACGTTGAGTTGCCACTGTTCGGCGCTGTGGGCGACGTTGGCGAGAAATGCGGAGTCAGCCGGGCCGAGGTTAATGACACCAGAGCGTACAAAAATGGGATCATCTTCGTTGTGGCGGGAAAGTTCATCCCACAGCGTTTGCGCGCGGAGGACCAACGGGACATACTTTTCGCCTTCACCATAAGCATGGCGAATTAATCGCGTATCGCCGTGGTGGCTGCCGTGTTGATGCGGTGGCATATGGGCGTCGGTCATTAGCACGTTTAAACCGGCGCGGGTTGCATAATACCCGGCGGCAGCGCCTACGGAACCGCTGCCAATAATGATGAGATCGTATTTCATTTTTTTCTCTCTGCTCTCATGGTTTAAGCAGAGTAATTAACTGAATGCAGATATACAACCCAGAAATGGTAAAGGCACCGGTGAGGTGCCTTTTGGGTGGATGGTCATGTCATGTTAATGACGCCGATACTCGTTTACCGGGAAATCACCGGATTCAATTTTGGCGATTCCTGCTTCTAATATCGAAATAAATTGTCTGGCAACATCAGTGGTTAACCAGAGCGTCTGACCAACTTCAGTCCCTTCCTGCTCGGACTTATTTGGGGTCTGGTAGTGCAAACGCAACATCAGCGCATCATAGCTATCAACGGTGCTGATGTCCCACCCTACGAGCGGATGAGTCTGAATGACTTCATTATTTTTTTCCATCATGGCCCCCTAATTCGTGTTACTAGACAACGTTATTCGAGGTTCAATGCGTTTTTATCTGAAGCAACTTCAGTATACCAATAAGTAAGGGTATTCACCGAATTTTTAAAGGGGGGAACAGATAAATTTCTGCTTTTAAGATTTATATGAACAATAAAACAGCATGTCATTCATATTTTTTTAGCATATTGTGCAATTATTTTGAGGAAGTGTAGAAATTTTGTACTCAAAATTTGTAAGTAAAATAAAAAAGCCGGGGCGACCCGGCAAAAACAAAAATCACTGCATATTATTCGCTGACAAACCAGTCATCGGCGCTTTCCCACGTTTCCTGGAGAATTTCGCTAATGCGCTGTTTATCTTCTTTTGTTACGCCAATAACCGATAAATTATTCGCTGCGGCATAACGTACCGATACGTGGCCTTCATTATCAGGAAACGCATACTGAATACGGCGGGAAAGTTCGCCAGCCAGGGCGTCAATAGCCCCAGCTGGCAATGGAGAAGTTTTCGCTATGGTGACTTCAATTCGCATAATAGCCCCCTGTTGAATATACTGGTTATTTATACAGGTAAAATAACCTAATGACAACAGGAAGCTACGATTTTTATTGTTTAACGGACCAGCGTACCGTTTCCCCGGCGAGGAATGGCACCAGGGTGTCATCAGTCAGTGCGATGCTTTCAGCAACCTGTTGCTCTTCACGTACCAGTTCGATGAATGTGTCGTTGACCGGCAAGCCATAGAACTGCGGGCCGTTTACAGAACAGAATGCTTCAAAGTGCTGCAGAGCATTCATCTCTTCAAAGACGGTAGCGTAACTGCCCAGCGCGGTTGGGGCGTTGAAGCAGCCCGCGCAGCCGCAACTGCTCTCTTTGCGATGACGTGCATGTGGCGCAGAATCCGTACCGAGGAATACTCGATTAAAACCGCTGGCGACCAGTTCACGCAATGCCTGTTGGTGAATATTGCGTTTGAGGATGGGTAAACAATACAGGTGCGGACGCACGCCACCAACCAGCATATGGTTGCGGTTAAACATCAGATGCTGCGGAGTGATGGTGGCAGCCAGCCGTTCATTTCCGTCACGGACATAGTCGGCAGCATCTTTGGTGGTGATGTGCTCAAAAACGACTTTCAGCGCAGTCAGGCGCTGGCGCAGAGGTTCCATCACGCTTTCTATAAAGTGCGCTTCACGATCAAAAATGTCGATATCTGCATGTGTCACTTCACCATGCACCAGTAGCGGCATACCGATTTTTTCCATGCGCTCAAGTACCGGCATGATTGCGTCAATTGACGTCACGCCGTGGCTGGAGTTAGTGGTT
The DNA here is from genome assembly GCF_001743015.1 of Shigella sp. FC1567. Lineage (NCBI taxonomy): Bacteria > Pseudomonadati > Pseudomonadota > Gammaproteobacteria > Enterobacterales > Enterobacteriaceae > Shigella > Shigella sp. FC1567. Next base: position 22,787 of record NZ_MIIV01000321.1, on the reverse strand, counting down.
GCGTTTGCCGGATAAAGTTTTGCAGCGGTGAACACGCCTTCGTTAAATCCGCGCTCCAGCTCATTAGGATCCAGCGAATCTGTTAAATAACAGGTCATCAATGGGGTGAAATTGTGCCCGGCAGGTACGGCATCAAGAATACGCTGGCGATACGCCACGGCAGCCTCAACAGTGGTCACGGGCGGAGCCAGATTGGGCATTACAATAGCCCGTCCATAAATTTCGCTGGTATACGGCATGACAGTTTTTAACATGTCGCCATCGCGGAGGTGAAGGTGCCAGTCGTCTGGGCGGCGGATCTTTAATACCTGGGATGGTGCAGTCATTAATCTCTATGCTCCGGCTGAAGGGATGTTTTTGCCGGACACAAAGGATAAGCGGAAACGTTTTCCTTTGCACGAAAAATAAAGGGCGCGAATGCGCCCTCGTCATTAATCCGTAAACGGAATGACAATTTCGCCTGGCTTCACTTCAATGCCTTTCGCCAGTTTTTTCGCCATTGCTTCGCCCTGACTGCCATCTTCGCGCAGGACGTAAGCAGGTTGCTGGTTAAAGTAATTGCGTAATGCCTGGTTCAAATAGGGAAGCAACGTTTGCATCACCGTTTGCATTTTTTCCGGTTGTACCGTCGCATCGACCACTTCCATCTCTTTCAGGAAGATCGCACCTTTTTCTTTATCAAACACGGGCAGCGCTTTCAGCTTCAGTTTCATGGTCGCTTTCTGACTACCGAACAGGGAGTTCATGTCCAGATTGGCGTCTCCGGTTAGGGTAACCTTATTCGGCTCTTCGCGACCAATTTGGCTGGTCAAGTTTGTCAGAACAATATGGGCGTCAGCCACGCCGGGTAAACCGATATCTTTTGAGAAATTATTATGTTTCGCAAGCGACTGGTTAATTTCTTGTTCGGTGATGGTGTATTGGGTGAGTTGATTACAGCCAACGAGCAGGCCACTGACGATCAATGCAGCGGCAAATAAAAACTTGTTCATGGTAGTCCTCGACATGAAATCTGCGTCAATATCCTGACACAACGCAGCATGTGTCACCAGCGATAAAATCGCCAGCAGAAAAAACTGAAAACGGCGGCAACCCGCGAATACAGGCTGCCGCGGCGGGTCAGGATTAAATCGCCATTGATGATAACAAATTGATTTGTGTCTGTTTCGCCATATTATCGCGGTAATCAGCAACGCGGCTTGGCCAGTTGATTCCGGCTACCAGCGTCAGATTACGCAGTAGCGGAAATAGCTGAATATCATCTTCCGAAAGTTCTCCATTCACGGCGTTCGGTTTGACGATCAGTTTGTCCAGCGCACGCAAATCATCGCTGATATTCTTAATCAGACCGTCAGAGTGGGCCAGCAGGTCGGCAAAATTACCCGCGCTGGCCTCTTTCTTGTCGACGAAATATTTGCGCGCGGCGGGAGTAGAAAACTCATCAAATGCCGATTTGGCAAAACGCGGCAACAGCAGTTTGTTGGCGTAGCCATTGACCTTGCGCAGCCACTCTTCAATGGCAGGGGAACGTTTGCCGGTCAGTAACGGTTTGCCGTCGAGTTTATCGACATAGTGAACGATATCCATGCTTTCTGGCATATAGCGGCTGTCATCTTTTTGCAGAATGGGAACCTGTTTTTGACCGACCATCCGGGTGGGTGTTTCTGCGTCGTCGTTGAGCAGAACATGTAATTCGACGGGGATATTTTTCAGGCCGAAAATCATGCGGGCTTTGAGGCAGTAAGGGCAGTGATCGTAAATGTATAGCTTCACGTGACTCCTCCATTTGGCTGTCAGTTCACTTTCAGTATGGAGGAGTCAGGGGGGAGTATCAAATCAGGCGTCGCGTTCCAGCAAACGACGCGCGGCGCGTTTCTGACTAAACTGCCAACCCAGCGCAAGGAAAGTGAAGATGCCAATAATTCCCAGCATCATCCACGGAAGCTCTGGCTGGTGCGCCGATTTGCCCAGGTCAAACAGCCAGCCACCACCGATATAACCAATAGCGCCGCCAATCGCCAGACCCAGACGGCTAAACCCCATATAGCTGCCGCGAGCTCTTGCGTCCGCCAGCGAAGCACTTAAGGTTTCACGCGCAGGCTCGGCAATGATCGACCCGATATAAAACAGACAAATCAGGGTGAAAAGTTGTTGCAGGCCGCTGACCATGCCCACCGGCATCATGCTTAATGACATTATCAACAGCCCAGCCATCAACCGGTGTTCCAGACGAAAATGCTTTTCACTCCAGCGGGCGATAGGGTAGAGCAACGTTAACGACAGACACGCTTCAATGGCATACATCCATTTAACGGCAGAGGGCGCGCCAGCCACGTCGTTGACCATAATTGGCAGCATCACTTGTACAGCCAGCATGTAGTAACCCGCCAGCGTCAGGACATAGGTGACAAAACGCTTGTCACGCATCACGCGGGTCATGCCTTCGCGAACGGGCGTGCGTACGGTGGAGAGTTTCCATGCCGGTAACAACCACGCATTGAACGCCGCACACAGCACAAACAAAACGGCCCCTGTGGCGCAGACCAGGCGAAAGTCGTATTGCAACAGCCAGCTCCCCAACAATGCGCCAATGACCGCACCGGCACTGTCCTGCATCATCAACAGCGAGAAAAAACGACCACGTTGTTGTGGACGGATTAGTTTCACCACCAGCGCCGAACGCGGCGGATCAAACAACGTGCCGCCGAGTCCCGAGAGCAGGCATGAAAACCACAATAGCCACGGTTCGTGGGCGATACCCATTGTGGCGAATCCGGCGGCGCGCATCAGCATACCGGTAACAATCATCGGTTTGGCACCAAAGCGGTCGGCAATTGCGCCGCCGAAAATACCCAGACCTTGCTGAATAAACTGGCGTAGACCGAGAGCAATACCGACCATGACGGCGGCCCAGCCCATTTGATCAACGAAGCGGATAGAGATCAGCGGGAAGACAACAAAGAACCCCAGCACGACCAGCATATTATCGATGAGCAGGAAATATTTACCCAGGTTCCTCGCCTGCGATACGCGGGACATTTCCCCTCCCGGGAAATAAAAGATGAGCACTTTCTATTCTGCATTGCCGCTAAGACTTTTCCCATCACTTCGGGGACAATATTTTTTTATCAAAACGTCGCTTTGATAGAGAGTTTTTATCAAATATGTGAATAATGCAGAAAATGGCATTTTGGACTTTTCACAGGGTCTGGTTGCGCAGGTATAGTAATACTTACAGCGTATTAAAGACGTTACGGGAAGGAGTAGGTATAGAATGTTTGGCTATCGCAGTAACGTGCCAAAAGTGCGCTTAACCACAGACCGACTGGTCGTGCGTCTGGTGCATGATCGTGATGCCTGGCGTCTTGCGGATTATTACGCAGAGAATCGCCATTTCCTCAAGCCCTGGGAGCCAGTGCGCGACGAAAGCCACTGTTATCCATCAGGCTGGCAGGCCAGGCTGGGGATGATTAACGAATTTCATAAACAAGGTTCAGCTTTCTACTTTGGCTTATTCGACCCGGACGAAAAAGAGATTATTGGCGTTGCCAATTTTTCCAATGTTGTTCGTGGCTCTTTTCATGCCTGCTATCTCGGTTATTCGATTGGGCAAAAATGGCAGGGCAAAGGACTCATGTTTGAAGCCCTGACCGCAGCCATTCGTTATATGCAGCGCACCCAACATATTCATCGCATTATGGCTAATTATATGCCGCACAATAAACGCAGCGGTGATTTACTGGCGCGACTGGGTTTTGAAAAAGAAGGCTATGCGAAAGACTATCTGTTGATTGATGGACAATGGCGCGATCACGTACTGACGGCATTAACTACCCCAGACTGGACGCCCGGCCGCTAAGGAGAATCTCATGAAATATCAACTTACTGCCCTTGAAGCTCGCGTGATTGGTTGCTTGCTGGAAAAGCAGGTGACCACGCCGGAGCAATACCCGCTCTCAGTCAATGGTGTAGTCACGGCCTGTAATCAGAAAACGAACCGTGAACCGGTCATGAATCTGAGTGAATCTGAAGTGCAGGAGCAACTGGATAATCTGGTCAAACGCCATTATCTGCGCACGGTGAGTGGCTTTGGTAATCGGGTCACCAAATATGAACAACGTTTTTGTAATTCAGAATTTGGCGATCTGAAACTGAGCGCAGCGGAAGTGGCGTTAATCACCACGTTGTTATTGCGTGGTGCCCAGACGCCGGGTGAACTGCGCAGCCGCGCCGCGCGAATGTATGAATTCAGCGATATGGCGGAATTGGAGTCGACGCTGGAACAACTGGCAAATCGCGAAGATGGTCCTTTTGTGGTGCGTCTGGCCCGCGAACCGGGTAAACGCGAAAGCCGCTACATGCATCTTTTCAGTGGTGAGGTAGAGGATCAGCCGGCGGTAACGGATATGTCGAACGCGGTTGATGGTGATTTACAGGCCCGCGTCGAAGCCCTGGAAATCGAAGTGGCAGAACTGAAACAGCGTCTTGATTCGTTGCTGGCCCATCTGGGAGATTAAAGTGAAAAAATTACGTATCGGCGTTGTGGGATTAGGCGGCATTGCGCAAAAAGCGTGGTTACCGGTGCTGGCGGCAGCGTCTGACTGGATGTTACAAGGAGCCTGGTCGCCTACGCGCGCGAAAGCCCTGCCAATTTGTGAAAGCTGGCGCATTCCTTATGCCGATTCGTTATCCAGCCTTGCCGCCAGTTGCGATGCGGTTTTTGTGCATTCCAGCACCGCCAGCCACTTTGACGTGGTCAGTACGTTACTCAATGCGGGTGTACATGTCTGTGTCGATAAACCGCTGGCAGAAAATCTGCGCGATGCTGAACGGCTGGTGGAACTGGCGGCGCGGAAAAAACTGACGTTGATGGTCGGTTTTAACCGTCGTTTCGCACCACTCTACGGTGAGTTAAAAACGCAACTCGCTACCGCAGCTTCGCTAAGAATGGATAAACATCGTAGCAATAGTGTCGGGCCACACGATCTTTATTTCACGTTGCTGGATGATTATCTGCATGTGGTGGATACCGCGCTGTGGTTGTCGGGCGGCAAAGCCTCTCTGGATGGCGGTACGCTACTGACTAACGACGCTGGCGAAATGCTGTTTGCCGAGCACCATTTTTCGGCCGGTCCTTTGCAGATCACCACCTGTATGCATCGCCGTGCCGGAAGTCAGCGTGAAACCGTGCAGGCCGTGACTGACGGTGCGCTCATCGACATTACGGATATGCGCGAATGGCGTGAGGAGCGCGGGCAGGGCGTAGTGCATAAACCGATTCCTGGTTGGCAGAGCACTCTTGAACAACGTGGATTTGTCGGCTGTGCGCGGCACTTCATTGAATGTGTGCAAAATCAGACAGTTCCGCAAACCGCCGGCGAATAGGCCGTGCTGGCGCAACGTATCGTTGACAAGATCTGGCGCGATGCGATGAGTGAATAAACCCTGTAACATCTGGCGGTAGCAATTCACCATAATCCAGGTAGACTATTCGCCTCTTTCAGCGCCTGTCTTGCAGGCGTTTTGCCCGTTGGTCTGGATTAGAACACCGATGAATTTATTAAAATCGCTGGCCGCCGTCAGCTCGATGACCATGTTTTCGCGTGTGCTTGGCTTCGCACGAGACGCAATTGTCGCCAGAATCTTTGGCGCAGGGATGGCAACCGACGCCTTTTTCGTCGCTTTTAAACTTCCTAACTTGTTACGCCGTATCTTTGCCGAAGGGGCATTTTCCCAGGCATTTGTACCGATTCTGGCGGAATATAAAAGTAAGCAGGGTGAAGACGCCACGCGGGTCTTTGTCTCTTATGTTTCTGGCCTGCTGACACTTGCGCTGGCGGTTGTGACGGTCGCTGGCATGCTCGCCGCACCGTGGGTGATCATGGTGACCGCGCCAGGCTTCGCTGATACAGCTGACAAATTTGCCCTGACCAGCCAGCTACTAAAGATTACCTTTCCCTATATCTTGCTGATCTCCCTGGCGTCGCTGGTGGGAGCGATTCTGAATACGTGGAACCGCTTCTCGATTCCGGCGTTTGCGCCAACACTGCTTAACATCAGCATGATTGGTTTCGCGCTGTTTGCCGCACCGTACTTTAACCCACCGGTGCTGGCGCTGGCGTGGGCTGTTACGGTCGGCGGCATCCTGCAGCTGGTGTATCAGCTACCGCACCTGAAGAAGATCGGCATGCTGGTCCTGCCGCGCATTAACTTCCACGATGCCGGAGCAATGCGCGTGGTGAAACAGATGGGACCGGCGATCCTTGGCGTCTCTGTGAGCCAGATCTCCTTAATCATCAACACCATTTTTGCCTCGTTTCTTGCTTCCGGTTCGGTGTCTTGGATGTATTACGCCGACCGCTTAATGGAGTTTCCGTCCGGTGTGCTGGGCGTGGCGCTTGGCACCATTTTGCTGCCGTCGCTGTCGAAAAGTTTTGCCAGTGGCAATCATGATGAATACAACCGTTTGATGGACTGGGGGTTGCGTCTTTGTTTCCTGTTGGCGCTGCCGAGTGCGGTTGCGTTGGGCATTCTTTCAGGTCCGTTAACCGTTTCGCTGTTCCAGTACGGTAAATTTACCGCGTTTGATGCGCTGATGACCCAGCGGGCGTTAATTGCCTACTCGGTGGGTTTGATTGGCCTGATTGTAGTGAAAGTGTTGGCTCCTGGCTTTTATTCCCGCCAGGACATTAAAACGCCAGTGAAAATTGCCATCGTTACGCTGATTTTAACGCAATTGATGAACCTGGCGTTTATTGGTCCGTTGAAACATGCCGGGCTGTCACTTTCTATTGGTCTGGCGGCGTGTCTGAATGCTTCGCTGCTTTACTGGCAGTTGCGTAAGCAGAAAATCTTTACTCCGCAACCCGGCTGGATGGCGTTTCTGTTGCGTCTGGTGGTGGCGGTACTGGTGATGTCTGGCGTGCTTTTAGGTATGTTACATATCATGCCGGAGTGGTCATTGGGTACCATGCCCTGGCGCTTACTGCGTTTAATGGCGGTCGTGCTGGCGGGGATTGCCGCGTACTTCGCTGCACTGGCGGTACTGGGCTTCAAAGTTAAAGAATTTGCCCGCCGGACGGTGTAACAATGCATTCCGGCCTGCAGTGCAGGCGGAGATAATCTTCAGATCGAAATCTTTTTACCGCCGCGATGGGTTGTTGAGGTCTGACCGTTCGCCCCATATAGCGTCGGTTCCTGATGCGGTTTCAACATTTCCAGCGCCTGTTGATTGCGCTCAATCTGTCCTTCCAGTAACCAACCGTTATGTTGATTCATTTGGCGTAGTTGCTGCGTTTTCACAGTAATTTCCTGCCAGCGTTGACTAATATCAACGCTATTTGCTGTATTGGGTTCTTTCTTGCGTAACTGTTCGAGGTAATCCAGCGTCGCCAGCAGTGAGCTTTTTTGTTCTGTAATCCATTGCAACTGGCTGCCGTTGATCTGCCCCATAGAGAGATGTTGCTGCTCTTGATCCATTACCGTTTTGAGATCGTTAAGCACAGCGGACATCTGGTCAAGGATCTCTGCAAGACGTGTCATACGATCAGTTACTCTGCAAGTCTTGCTGAGCTTCGTTGATCAGCGCATCGGCAATTTTGCCGATGTCCATTTTTAGTTCACCGTTACGAATCGCCAGTTTTAACGCTTCGACACGTTCAAGATTGATATCACTGCTGCCGGGTTGCATCAGTTTTGCTTGCGCGTCGCTTAACGTCACACTGGTGCTGGTGCTGGTGCTGGTGCTGGTGCTGGTGGAGTCGGTTGTTTTTGCCGCCCGGGTGTTCGTTACCGGCGCGTCAGTGGTTTCGCGCGGTTGAACGGTGCTTACGGGATTCAGAGGCGAAGTGCGATCAATACTCATGGTTTATTCCTCATTGAGGGCGCTTTTATCATGTGTTGCTTATTTATCGGCAAGGGACGGGTAATCTTTAACAGCTTACAGGTTTATAAGAATATTCCCATCTGCATCAACAACGCCGCTGACCACCAGTCCCGATACCATGCGCATCCGCGCATTCTGTGCGACGGCTGCATTGTTCAGCGCCTGACCTTCTGCGTTGGCGCTAAACCCGTCACCGCTGGCGATCACGTTGACGCGTTGTCCCGCTTTTACCCGCCATGCCTGGCGAAAATGGGTTAATTGGATTGGTTGATCGGGTGATAGATCGCGTAGGCTAATGGCATCAACAAGTTGATTGATATCCAGCACCGTACGCGGTGGCAGGGTATCCAGTCGTCCGCGTTTTAGTTTGACATTGCCAGCTTCCAGCTTTCCTCCCCGCACAATGGGCATCGCGGCAACCACATAATTTCCTGTGGCCTGCACATTAACCTGTAAATATCGTTTGTCGTTACCGCAGCGTGCCAACACATTCACATTGCCCCACAGGCGGGAATTATTGCTCATCGAAAGCAATGGCTGCTCGCACGGCGGTAGTAGATTGGGTGCTGTACGAATAGAAACACGAACCTCATCACTTACCCCCACGAGCTGGGCGCTAAAAAAGGTGTGCAATTGCGATGTGAGATTGCTCGCCGCACTTAACGGACTGAACAGTATCGCGATGATCGCCACGCTACGTTTTATTGCCAGCATTTTCGCCCCCCAGCTATTTCTACAACGTGAATTGTACCCGTCCCCAATGGTCATCAACGGCATAAATAGCGACCCATTTTGCGTTTATTCCGCCGATAACGCGCGCGTAAAGGCATTTAAGCTGATGGCAGAATTTTGATACCTGCGGAGGAGATATGCTCGATAAGCTCGACGCCGCCTTACGTTTTCAACAAGAGGCGCTCAATCTGCGCGCCCAGCGTCAGGAAGTGCTGGCAGCAAACATCGCCAATGCCGATACCCTTGGTTATCAGGCGCGCGATATCGATTTTGCCAGTGAACTTAAAAAAGTCATGCAACGTGGACGGGATGCAACCAGTGTGGTTGCTCTGACGATGACCTCAACGCAACACATTCCGGCGCAGGCGCTGACGCCTCCTACCGCAGAACTGCAATACCAGATGAGCCTTAGTGCGTTGAGCGGGCAAATCAAAGGCATGATGAACGTTTTACAGAGCGGAAATTAACGGATGGCACTGCTGAATATTTTTGATATCGCCGGGTCGGCGTTAACTGCCCAGTCCCAGCGCCTGAACGTGGCGGCCAGTAATCTGGCGAATGCTGATAGCGTGACCGGTCCCGATGGACAGCCATATCGGGCAAAACAGGTGGTATTCCAGGTTAACGCTGCACCAGGTGCTGCGACAGGCGGCGTAAAGGTTGCCGATGTTATAGAAAGTCAGGCCCCGGACAAACTGGTTTATGAACCGGGTAATCCGCTGGCGGATGCAAAGGGCTACGTAAAAATGCCGAACGTTGATGTTGTCGGAGAGATGGTTAACACCATGTCGGCGTCACGCAGCTATCAGGCCAATGTTGAAGTGCTCAACACGGTGAAAAGCATGATGCTGAAAACCCTTACGCTCGGTCAATAAAGGAGAAAGCTATGTCCATTGCGGTAACCACCACCGATCCGACAAATACCGGCGTCAGTACCACCAGCAGTAGTTCGCTCACGGGCAGCAACGCCGCAGATTTACAAAGCAGTTTTCTGACTTTGCTGGTGGCGCAGCTGAAAAACCAGGACCCGACCAATCCAATGGAAAACAACGAGCTGACGTCGCAATTGGCACAAATCAGCACGGTCAGCGGGATTGAAAAACTCAATACCATGCTCGGATCTATTTCCGGACAGATTGATAACAGCCAGTCGTTACAGGCCAGTAACCTGATCGGTCACGGCGTGATGATCCCCGGCACAACTGTTCTTGCGGGAACCGGCAGTGAAGAAGGGGCTGTGACCACGACCACGCCGTTTGGTGTTGAGCTGCAACAGGCGGCAGACAAAGTTACGGCCACCATCACCGATAAAAATGGCGCGGTTGTGCGCACCATTGATATTGGTGAACTGACCGCCGGAGTTCACAGTTTCACCTGGGACGGTACGTTGACTGATGGCAGCACTGCGCCGAACGGTTCTTACAATGTAGCGATTACCGCCAGTAACGGTGGTACACAACTGGTTGCCCAGCCGCTGCAGTTTGCTCTGGTGCAGGGTGTGATCCGCGGCAACAGCGGTAATACGCTGGATCTCGGCACTTACGGCACCACCACCCTCGACGAAGTACGGCAGATAATTTAAGCCTTCACATTTCAGGAGTCAGTCATGGCCTTTTCTCAAGCGGTTAGCGGATTAAACGCTGCCGCCACTAACCTCGATGTTATTGGCAACAATATTGCCAACTCCGCCACCTACGGCTTTAAATCAGGCACGGCCTCTTTTGCCGATATGTTTGCCGGTTCGAAAGTGGGACTGGGGGTAAAAGTTGCCGGTATCACTCAGGACTTTACAGATGGCACGACCACCAACACCGGGCGAGGTCTGGACGTTGCTATCAGCCAGAACGGTTTTTTCCGTCTGGTAGACAGCAACGGTTCGGTGTTCTACAGCCGTAACGGACAATTTAAGCTGGATGAAAACCGTAACCTGGTGAATATGCAAGGTTTACAGCTGACGGGTTACCCGGCAACCGGTACGCCGCCGACTATTCAGCAAGGGGCGAATCCGACCAATATTTCGATCCCGAATACCCTGATGGCAGCGAAAACTACCACCACGGCGTCGATGCAGATCAACCTGAATTCCAGTGATCCGCTTCCTACTGTTACGCCATTCAGCGCCAGCAATGCGGATAGCTATAACAAAAAAGGTTCGGTGACTGTTTTCGACAGTCAGGGTAATGCTCATGACATGAGCGTCTACTTTGTGAAGACCGGGGATAATAACTGGCAGGTCTACACCCAGGATAGCAGTGATCCAAACAGCATTGCGAAGACAGCGACAACACTGGAATTTAATGCTAATGGCACATTAGTGGATGGTGCGATGGCGAATAATATCGCAACCGGCGCAATTAACGGTGCAGAACCCGCCACGTTTAGTCTGAGCTTCCTCAACTCCATGCAGCAAAATACCGGCGCTAACAATATTGTGGCAACCCCCCAGAACGGCTACAAACCGGGCGATCTGGTGAGTTATCAAATCAATGATGACGGTACGGTTGTCGGCAACTATTCCAACGAACAAACTCAACTGCTGGGGCAGATTGTACTGGCGAACTTTGCCAACAACGAAGGTCTGGCATCCGAAGGCGACAACGTCTGGTCTGCGACGCAATCTTCTGGCGTGGCGCTGTTGGGGACAGCCGGGACGGGAAACTTTGGCACCCTGACCAACGGTGCGCTGGAAGCGTCCAACGTCGATCTCAGTAAAGAACTGGTCAATATGATCGTTGCCCAGCGTAACTATCAGTCTAACGCCCAGACCATCAAAACCCAGGACCAGATCCTCAACACGCTGGTTAACTTACGCTAATCGCTGACGGGATAGCTCAATGGATCACGCAATTTATACTGCGATGGGAGCAGCCAGCCAGACGCTGAATCAACAGGCGGTAACCGCCAGTAATCTGGCCAATGCCTCTACGCCCGGTTTTCGCGCGCAGTTAAACGCCTTGCGCGCAGTGCCGGTGGAAGGGCTTTCACTGCCCACGCGCACGCTGGTAACGGCGTCAACACCGGGTGCAGACATGACGCCCGGCAAGATAGATTACACCTCGCGCCCGCTGGACGTTGCGTTGCAGCAGGATGGCTGGCTGGCCGTGCAGACCGCTGACGGCAGCGAAGGGTATACGCGTAATGGCAGCATTCAGGTTGATCCCACCGGGCAACTGACAATTCAGGGGCATCAGGTGATAGGCGAGGCGGGGCCAATTGCTGTGCCGGAAGGAGCGGAAATCACTATTGCTGCCGATGGCACAATCTCGGCGCTCAATCCGGGCGATCCGGCAAATACAGTTGCGCCAGTAGGGCGTCTGAAACTGGTGAAAGCCACGGGCAGCGAAGTGCAGCGCGGTGACGACGGCATTTTTCGTTTAAGCGCAGAAACCCAGGCCACGCGAGGGCCGGTACTGCAGGCAGATCCAACCTTGCGTGTGATGTCGGGGGTTCTGGAAGGCAGTAACGTCAATGCCGTTGCGGCAATGAGCGACATGATTGCCAGCGCGCGGCGTTTTGAAATGCAGATGAAGGTGATCAGCAGCGTCGATGATAACGCAGGCCGTGCCAACCAACTGCTGTCGATGAGTTAATTGAACGATTGATGACATTGCAATAAAAGCGCGCGGACTATTCCCTCGCCCCTTTGGGGAGAGGGTTAGAGTGAGGGGGAATTCACACTGTCGCGTGCTTCTGCTCTGCTTGTCACTAATCCACTACAGGACATTTTATGATCAGTTCATTATGGATCGCCAAAACGGGCCTTGACGCCCAGCAAACCAATATGGACGTCATTGCCAACAACCTGGCAAACGTCAGTACTAACGGTTTTAAGCGTCAGCGCGCGGTGTTTGAAGATCTGCTTTATCAAACCATTCGCCAGCCGGGGGCACAGTCTTCCGAACAAACCACCTTACCCTCCGGATTACAAATCGGCACGGGGGTACGCCCGGTCGCCACTGAACGCTTACACAGCCAGGGAAATCTGTCGCAGACCAACAACAGCAAAGATGTCGCGATTAAAGGGCAGGGCTTTTTCCAGGTGATGTTGCCAGATGGTTCATCAGCCTATACCCGTGACGGCTCTTTCCAGGTGGATCAGAACGGGCAGCTGGTGACGGCTGGTGGTTTTCAGGTGCAGCCAGCGATCACCATTCCGGCGAATGCGTTAAGTATCACCATCGGTCGTGATGGCGTGGTCAGCGTAACCCAACAAGGCCAGGCAGCTCCGGTTCAGGTTGGGCAGCTCAATCTCACCACCTTTATGAATGACACCGGGCTGGAGAGCATTGGCGAAAACCTCTACACCGAAACGCAATCCTCTGGTGCACCGAACGAAAGCACGCCGGGCCTGAACGGCGCGGGATTGCTGTATCAAGGGTATGTTGAAACGTCTAACGTCAACGTGGCGGAAGAACTGGTCAATATGATTCAGGTGCAACGCGCTTACGAAATCAACAGTAAAGCGGTGTCCACCACCGATCAGATGCAGCAAAAACTGACGCAACTCTAAGGCTTAACCGGTGGCAGGTTCACCGGTTTACTGATTTTTGAAGATGATAGCCATGCAAAAAAACGCTGCGCATACTTATGCCATTTCCAGCTTGTTGGTGCTTTCACTAACCGGCTGCGCCTGGATACCCTCCACGCCGCTGGTGCAGGGGGCGACCAGTGCACAACCGGTTCCCGGTCCGACGCCCGTCGCCAACGGTTCTATTTTCCAGTCTGCTCAGCCGATTAACTATGGCTATCAACCGCTGTTTGAAGATCGTCGACCACGCAATATTGGCGATACGCTGACCATCGTGTTGCAGGAGAACGTCAGCGCCAGCAAAAGCTCCTCTGCGAATGCCAGCCGTGACGGTAAAACTAATTTTGGCTTTGATACTGTGCCGCGCTATTTGCAGGGGCTGTTTGGTAACGCTCGTGCCGATGTCGAAGCCTCCGGTGGTAACACGTTCAACGGAAAGGGCGGGGCCAATGCCAGCAATACCTTTAGCGGCACGTTGACGGTGACGGTTGACCAGGTACTGGTCAACGGCAACCTGCATGTGGTGGGTGAAAAACAGATTGCCATTAATCAGGGTACCGAATTTATTCGCTTCTCTGGCGTGGTTAATCCACGCACTATCAGCGGCAGCAATACCGTACCGTCTACTCAGGTGGTGGATGCGCGCATTGAATACGTAGGCAATGGCTACATTAACGAAGCGCAAAATATGGGCTGGTTGCAGCGTTTCTTCCTTAACCTGTCGCCAATGTAAGTGAGGCTGTGGTGATTAAATTTCTCTCTGCATTAATTCTTCTACTGGTCACGACGGCGGCTCAGGCTGAGCGTATTCGCGATCTCACCAGTGTTCAGGGGGTAAGGCAAAACTCACTGATTGGCTATGGTCTGGTGGTGGGGCTGGATGGCACCGGTGACCAGACAACCCAGACGCCGTTTACCACACAAACGCTTAATAACATGCTCTCACAGCTGGGAATTACCGTTCCGACGGGCACCAATATGCAGCTAAAAAACGTCGCTGCGGTAATGGTGACAGCGTCACTTCCTCCGTTTGGACGTCAGGGGCAAACCATCGATGTGGTGGTTTCTTCCATGGGTAATGCCAAAAGCTTGCGTGGAGGTACGTTGTTGATGACACCGCTTAAGGGCGTTGACAGTCAGGTGTATGCGCTGGCGCAGGGCAATATTCTGGTTGGCGGCGCAGGAGCCTCCGCTGGCGGTAGCAGTGTTCAGGTTAACCAACTGAACGGTGGACGGATCACCAATGGTGCGGTTATTGAACGTGAATTGCCCAGCCAGTTTGGCGTCGGGAATACCCTTAATTTGCAACTTAACGACGAAGATTTCAGCATGGCGCAGCAAATCGCTGACACCATCAACCGCGTGCGTGGATATGGCAGCGCCACCGCGTTAGATGCGCGGACTATTCAGGTGCGCGTACCGAGTGGCAACAGTTCCCAGGTCCGCTTCCTTGCCGATATCCAGAATATGCAGGTTAATGTCACCCCGCAGGACGCTAAAGTAGTGATTAACTCGCGCACCGGTTCGGTGGTGATGAATCGCGAAGTGACCCTCGACAGCTGCGCGGTAGCGCAGGGGAATCTCTCAGTAACAGTTAATCGTCAGGCCAATGTCAGCCAGCCAGATACACCGTTTGGTGGTGGACAGACTGTGGTTACTCCACAAACGCAGATCGATTTACGCCAGAGCGGCGGTTCGCTGCAAAGCGTACGTTCCAGCGCCAGGCTCAATAACGTGGTGCGCGCGCTCAATGCGCTGGGCGCTACGCCGATGGATCTGATGTCCATACTGCAATCAATGCAAAGTGCGGGATGTCTGCGGGCAAAACTGGAAATCATCTGATGATCAGCGATAGCAAACTACTGGCAAGTGCGGCCTGGGATGCGCAATCACTCAACGAACTAAAGGCGAAAGCGGGCGAAGATCCGGCGGCAAATATCCGTCCGGTGGCCCGTCAGGTGGAAGGGATGTTCGTGCAGATGATGTTGAAAAGCATGCGCGACGCTTTACCAAAAGATGGCCTGTTCAGCAGCGAGCACACTCGCCTGTATACCAGTATGTATGACCAGCAGATTGCCCAACAGATGACGGCGGGCAAAGGTCTGGGGCTTGCAGAGATGATGGTTAAACAGATGACGCCAGAACAACCATTGCCAGAGGAGTCCACGCCAGCAGCACCGATGAAATTCCCGCTCGAAACTGTGGTGCGTTATCAAAATCAGGCGCTTTCGCAGCTGGTGCAAAAGGCCGTGCCACGTAACTACGATGATTCGCTGCCGGGTGACAGTAAAGCATTCCTCGCGCAACTCTCGCTGCCCGCCCAACTGGCAAGCCAGCAAAGCGGTGTGCCACATCATTTGATCCTCGCTCAGGCGGCGCTGGAATCTGGTTGGGGGCAACGGCAAATCCGCCGCGAAAACGGCGAGCCGAGCTATAACCTGTTTGGTGTCAAAGCCTCTGGCAACTGGAAAGGGCCAGTTACTGAAATCACCACGACTGAATATGAAAACGGCGAAGCGAAGAAAGTAAAAGCGAAGTTTCGGGTCTACAGCTCGTATCTGGAAGCATAGTCGGATTACGTTGGGCTGTTAACGCGTAACCCGCGCTACGCCGCCGTGACCACCGCCACGAGTGCGGAGCAGGGGGCGCAGGCCCTACAGGACGCGGGCTATGCCACCGATCCTCACTATGCCCGCAAACTCACCAACATGATTCAGCAGATGAAATCGATAAGCGACAAGGTGAGCAAAACCTACAGTATGAACATTGATAATCTGTTTTGAATAACTCAAGTCCGGCGGGTCGCTGCCGATAATACTCTGTAATTGAAGGCTTATAAGGAACCTCCATGTCCAGCTTGATTAATAACGCCATGAGCGGACTGAACGCGGCCCAGGCGGCGTTAAATACGGCAAGTAATAATATCTCCAGCTATAACGTTGCCGGATATACCCGCCAAACCACTATTATGGCGCAGGCCAATAGCACGTTGGGCGCTGGCGGCTGGGTTGGCAATGGTGTCTACGTTTCTGGTGTGCAGCGTGAGTATGATGCGTTTATCACCAACCAGTTACGTGCGGCGCAGACGCAAAGTAGCGGCCTGACTGCCCGCTATGAGCAGATGTCGAAAATCGACAATATGCTCTCCACCAGTACCTCTTCGCTGGCAACACAGATGCAGGATTTCTTCACCAGCCTGCAAACGCTGGTGAGTAACGCGGAAGACCCGGCAGCGCGCCAGGCGCTGATTGGGAAATCAGAAGGGTTGGTGAATCAGTTTAAAACCACCGATCAGTATCTTCGCGACCAGGACAAACAGGTCAATATCGCGATAGGTGCCAGCGTTGATCAGATCAACAATTACGCTAAACAAATCGCCAGCCTGAACGACCAAATCTCCCGCCTGACAGGCGTGGGGGCAGGGGCGTCACCTAACAATCTGCTGGATCAACGCGATCAACTGGTGAGCGAATTAAACCAGATTGTTGGTGTAGAAGTCAGCGTTCAGGATGGCGGCACTTATAACATCACGATGGCCAATGGTTACTCACTGGTTCAGGGAAGTACGGCGCGGCAACTGGCGGCAGTTCCTTCCAGCGCCGACCCTTCTCGTACGACTGTCGCTTACGTTGATGGGACGGCAGGCAATATTGAGATCCCGGAGAAATTACTGAATACCGGGTCGCTGGGCGGCATTCTGACATTCCGTTCTCAGGATCTGGACCAGACGCGTAATACGCTTGGACAACTGGCGCTGGCATTTGCTGAGGCTTTCAACACCCAACACAAAGCCGGATTTGATGCCAACGGCGATGCTGGTGAAGATTTCTTTGCTATCGGTAAGCCCGCGGTTTTGCAAAACACGAAAAACAAAGGTGACGTTGCGATCGGTGCCACGGTAACTGATGCCTCCGCGGTACTGGCGACAGATTACAAAATCTCGTTCGATAATAATCAGTGGCAGGTCACCCGCCTTGCCAGCAATACCACTTTTACGGTGACGCCGGATGCCAACGGTAAAGTGGCATTTGATGGTCTGGAGTTGACGTTTACAGGAACGCCTGCCGTTAACGACAGCTTCACGCTGAAACCAGTAAGTGACGCCATCGTCAACATGGATGTATTAATCACCGACGAAGCGAAAATAGCGATGGCGAGCGAAAAAGATGCGGGTGATAGCGATAACCGCAACGGTCAGGCCCTGCTGGATCTGCAAAGCAACAGTAAAACGGTGGGCGGTGCGAAATCCTTTAACGACGCTTATGCCTCGTTAGTGAGTGATATCGGTAATAAAACCGCGACGTTGAAAACCAGTAGCGCCACGCAAGGTAATGTGGTGACGCAGCTTTCCAATCAGCAGCAGTCTATCTCTGGCGTCAATCTCGACGAAGAGTACGGAAATCTGCAACGTTTTCAGCAGTATTACCTGGCGAATGCGCAGGTTCTGCAGACGGCAAACGCGATTTTTGATGCGCTGATTAACATTCGCTAAGGGGAGATAAGATGCGTTTCAGTACCCAGATGATGTACCAGCAAAACATGCGTGGCATCACCAATTCTCAGGCGGAATGGATGAAGTACGGCGAGCAGATGTCGACAGGTAAGCGAGTCGTTAACCCTTCTGACGATCCCATTGCAGCATCACAAGCCGTAGTTCTCTCCCAGGCACAGGCGCAAAACAGCCAGTACACGCTGGCGCGTACTTTCGCCATTCAAAAAGTGTCACTGGAAGAGAGTGTACTTAGCCAGGTCACCACTGCTATCCAGAATGCTCAGGAAAAAATTGTCTACGCCAGCAATGGCACCTTGAGTGACGATGACCGGGCCTCGCTGGCTACGGATATTCAGGGGCTTCGTGACCAGTTGCTGAATCTGGCGAACACCACTGACGGTAACGGGCGCTACATTTTTGCCGGTTATAAAACAGAGACTGCGCCGTTTAGCGAAGAGAAAGGGAAATACGTCGGTGGAGCAGAAAGTATTAAGCAACAGGTCGATGCTTCGCGTTCGATGGTGATAGGGCACACGGGTGACAAAATTTTCGACAGTATTACCAGCAACGCAGTTGCGGAGCCAGACGGTAGCGCTTCTGAAACCAATCTTTTTGCCATGCTGGATAGCGCCATCGCAGCCCTGAAAACGCCGGTCGCGGATAGCGAAGCGGATAAAGAAATCGCCGCTGCGGCATTGGATAAAACCAACCGTGGACTGAAAAACTCGCTGAATAATGTCCTTGCCGTTCGCGCGGAATTAGGCACGCAGCTGAACGAACTGGAGTCGCTGGATTCCTTAGGTAGCGATCGCGCTTTAGGGCAAACGCAGCAGATGAGCGATCTGGTTGATGTGGACTGGAATGCAACTATTTCATCTTACATCATGCAGCAAACGGCATTGCAGGCATCGTATAAAGCATTTACCGATATGCAGGGATTGTCACTCTTCCAGCTCAACAAATAAGCTCGCTTTAAAACATATCATGAAACTGGGTATGTTTTGTCTGCCCGCTCAGGGATCGCCGGGGCGGGCATTTTTTTTGCCTATTTTGCATTGTTGGTTAGCAAGGATGCCATTTGATGAATTTTAATATGTTGATTCAAACATGAAATAAAAAAGCCCTGGCAGTTACCAGGGCTTGATTACTTTGAGCTAATTATTACTCAACAGGTTGCGGACGCGCAGGAGCGGCAGAGGCATGATGCGTTGCCGTATGACCACCTGCGGCACCTTTACCTTCGAAGGCAAAAGTAGGGCGCTGCCAGTCACTGTGATGCGGTGCCTCCGGAACATATTCCGGTGCCGGAGCGCGCGTCATTGGCGCGGTAGCGTGGTTATGCTCAACGGTGATCTCTGGTTCAACCGCGGCTACCGTTTCAACTTCTGCTGCGACTTCAGCGACGACTGGCGCGGCAGGTTGAGCAACAACTTCAGGTTCTGCAACCACAACCTCAGCAGTTTCGGCAACTTCTTCAATATCTGCCGTCTCTTCCTGCGGTTCAACCACCGGTTCTGCGTGTTCTGCAACTTCCTGGGCTACGGCAACATCAGACTCGGTAATCACCTGCGGCTGTTCAGTTACCGCGGCGGCAATCACTTCAGGATGCGTCGTTTCAACCACTTCCGGTTGCGGTTCGGCAACCGGTACGGGGGCTTCTACGACTTCAGCCATTTCTTCAACAACTGGCGCGCTAACAACCGGTTCGACAGCGGCGGCGACAGGGACCTCAGTCACCATCGGCTGCACTTGTACTTCTTCCTGTTCGCGCTGCTCTTCAACTTGTACATCTTGCGGACGTACAATTGGATAGCGGATCCAGACTTTGCCAGAGGCCAGTTCCGGAGACGCGCACGCTACGGTCAACGGCATTGGCGACTGGGTTGGATAACGCTCGTCACGATAGCGACGACGACGCTGACCACTCACGCGCAGGTGACGAGGCGAGCGGCGAGAACGACGCGGCATGCCACCGTTGTCACGGTTATCAGCATTGTTCTCTTCTTGCTGTTCTGGTGCAGTTTGCGCTACGACTGGCAGCGGGACTTTTACCAGTTCTGTGCGTGGAGCTGGAGCTTCCTGAACAATTGGTTCGGCAGCGGCAGTTTCTTCAACCACCGGTGCGACTACCGCTTCTTCGGCTACGCTTTGCTCGTAACGCACTTTCTGATTGAGCTGACGCTGTTTACGACGCGGCTGAACCGGACGTACACGTTCTTCCTGTTCGGTTTCCTGAACAGATTGCTCTTCAACATTCAGCGCCTTCGCTTCTTGTTGCGCCTGACGTTTATCATCGTTACGGCGGCGGCTACGTTCACGACGCGGCGCTTGCTGCTCGTCGGTGGTACGTGCTTTTTCCGTTACCTCAGCTTGCTGACGGCTCTCACGCGTCTCGGCAGTCTGCTGCTGTGCCTGGCGACGATTACGACGGTTTTCTTCGCGATTATCGCTGCCTTCAGTACGTTCACTACGGGTGTCGCGGCGCTCATTACGGTCACGGCGGTTGTTCTGACGAGGCTTGCGACGATCCTGTTGACGTTCCGGTTTCGCTTCTGCTTTCGGTGCTGGTTGCTCGGTCGGTTTGGTTTCTTCACTACCGCTGAACAGCGCTTTCAGTGCGCCGAAGAAGCGGCTCAACAGCCCAGGTTGTGCAGGAGCTGCTGGTGTTGCCGGTGCAGCTTTCGGTGCTGGAGCTACAACAGGCGCGGCAGGTTCAGCTGGCGTTGGCGCTGGCGGCACATCCGGCATGGCAAAGGTTGCCAGCGCAGGTTGTTCCGGACGCTTACGTTCAGCGAACTCTTCTTCAGACGGCAGCGCCATCGCTTCTTCATGCAGCTTCGGCAGCATGTAGCTTAAGGTTGGGGTTTCTTCCCCTTTACGCACGCGCAGCACGTGGTAGTGCGGGGTTTCCATCTGATCGTTTGGCACAATCACGCAGCGCACACCGTCCTGACGAGTTTCAATGGCATTTACCGCAGAACGTTTTTCATTCAGCAGGTAAGAAGCGATTGGTACAGGAACAATGGCGTGAACTTCCTGGGTGTTCTCTTTCAGCGCTTCTTCTTCGATCAGACGCAGAATAGAGAGCGACAGCGATTCGTTGTCACGCACGGTGCCAGTACCAGAACAACGCGGACAAACGTGATGACTGGATTCACCCAGTGATGGGCTCAGGCGCTGACGGGACATTTCCAGCAGGCCAAAGCGAGAAATATGGCTGATTTGAATACGCGCACGGTCCTGACGCACCGCTTCACGCAGACGGTTTTCTACCGCACGCTGGTGGCGTACAGGCGTCATGTCGATGAAGTCGATAACAATCAGGCCGCCGAGGTCACGCAGGCGCAGCTGACGAGCAATCTCATCGGCAGCTTCGAGGTTGGTGTTAAACGCGGTTTCTTCGATATCGCCGCCGCGGGTCGCGCGTGCGGAGTTGATGTCGATGGCAGTTAACGCTTCGGTACTGTCGATAACAATCGAACCACCGGACGGCAGACGGACTTCACGCTGGAAGGCGGACTCGATCTGCGACTCGATCTGGTAGTGGCTGAACAGCGGGATCTCGCCGGTGTACAGTTTGATTTTGCTGCTGAAATCCGGGCGACCTAATGCAGCGATATGCTGACGTGCCAGTTCGAGCACTTTCGGGTTATCGATAAGGATTTCGCCGATGTCCTGGCGTAAGTAATCGCGGAAAGCGCGAACGATTACGTTGCTCTCCTGATGAATCAGGAACGGGGCCGGGCGGCTTTCAGCGGCTTTTTTGATGGCTTCCCAGTGTTTCAGACGGAAGCTTAAATCCCATTGCAGCGCCTCAGCAGATTTGCCGACGCCAGCGGTGCGCACGATAAGCCCCATGCCTTCCGGCAGTTCAAGGCTTGCCAGTGCTTCTTTTAATTCGGTACGGTCGTCGCCTTCGATACGGCGAGAAATGCCACCCGCGCGCGGGTTGTTCGGCATCAGAACCAGATAGCTACCCGCCAGACTGATAAAGGTGGTTAATGCCGCGCCTTTGTTGCCGCGCTCTTCTTTATCGATCTGAACAATGACTTCCTGACCTTCACGCAACACATCTTTAATGTTGGGACGACCATGAGCACTGTAGTTAGCAGGGAAATATTCGCGGGCAATTTCTTTTAGTGGGAGGAAACCGTGACGTTCAGCGCCGTAATCAACAAAAGCAGCTTCCAGACTCGGTTCAATGCGGGTGATTTTACCTTTGTAGATGTTTGCCTTTTTCTGCTCGTGCCCTGGACTTTCGATATCCAGGTCATACAGACGCTGCCCATCTACAAGGGCAACGCGCAACTCTTCCTGCTGAGTTGCGTTGATTAACATTCTTTTCATCGTAACTTACTCATTATTCTTACATTGACGACTAAGCTGCGGGCAAAGTAACGCCTTTCCGGGTGTGAACCGATGGCCTCGTGTCTAGTCGCGTCGCCAACCTCACGGTTATCGTCAGCTCAAAGAGGCGCAGAGTGTCGGTTGCCCGTTTTTCATGCGGAAAAACAGCGCAATTATCAAAGAAACAGACTGGGTATTACTCTCCAGAAATATTTCCATCTACCGGTAAGGACTGCAACCCGCAGCCCGCTAACTGCCTGAAAGATCAATACGTCTTACGCCATTGCTGCGTGGATGATCGGTCGGGCAAAATGGGTTATTCCGTAAAATTTCTTGTTTTAACAAGGATGGACACGGAAACGGCTTCATTATTCCACTGCAAGCCTTGTTATAGCAAGATGACTTTTACCATTTATCACCCGCTTACTCACAGTTTTTATATGAACGCATCCCGTTTGCAAGGCATCCATTGTTTTGACATGACGGGTAGGTTGCAGCTTTATATCCGGCTTTATTGCAGCCGTAACGCTGCGAGCCCCTATGTAATTCGCCGACTCACCCCTTATTTTCACGGCGGACTTCAAGCCCAAAATACTGTTCAGGTTTAGTGAGTCACGGTCTTACCTGTCTTTGTCATCACTCTGGCCGCCATAGCAACCTTTCAGCATTCACCCTTTTGTTAAGAGTTCATTGTTTAATGGTATCAGCGATTAATATGGTCTGATACTGACGTGGTTCCTGTCATACTTACGGTCATGGGCGGTTATCGCCCATACTGTTCGTGCCAGCTTGTTTGCCATGGC
>NZ_MIIV01000320.1:0-900 GCF_001743015.1 Shigella sp. FC1567 | reverse complement strand
AGGCTCGCCCCTCCGTTGTAATGTGCCAGCCGGGAGGCCGCTATCGGCGGCTTCTTCAGATAACGACCCAGGTAGCGCGCCGTATTCCTCCCGCCGGCCGTTTTTTTCGACATGTACACATGCCAGTATTTTCCTCCGGCTTTCAGCACCAGGCTTCTCCACTGTGATTCCGTCGTGATATGTGACAACGACTCCGGCATCGCCAGCCCCTCTGACCACGCTTTCAGAAGCAGCTGCCGCATATTCCACATCCACCGTGAACGCATCGCGTCTTTCAGGAAGCTCAGCTTTTTCCACTGACCATGCTTATTCAGACCTCCACAGGTTACAGACACATGTACATGCGGATGCCAGTTGAGACGACGGCCATACGTGTGGATGGCGCAGAAGATACCGGGTTCCTGCCCCCGTTTCCGGGCGGCATACAGCAGATTCTCCACCGCCAGACGGCACACGTCATTCAGCAGCCACCGGTTGCTTTCGAACACCGGCCACAGCGTGTCCGGCAGGGTGAAGACCAGGTGTACCCAGTCGCAGTCAGGAAGACGATTCAGCTGTGTCGCTATCCACAGGTCTGTGGCCTTTTTTCCGCAGGACGGGCAGGCACGGCTGCCGCATGAGTTAGTGACGTATCTGACGTGGGGGCACTCAGGTTTATCGCAGATGTATTCCTTCACTCCCAGTATCCGCGTGCCGCAGGCCAGCATTTTTGTGACAGCCTCAACCCTGATATCGCGCAGACCGCCCGCATCCAGGAAGGACGTCCAGCACTGGTTGGCTGTGAACAGGCGTTTCAGCGGGCGGGGCTGAAAATCACCACCACTTCGGGTCATCCGCCTTCATCTCCGCTTCTGTTTCGTATAAATCAAAACGACGGCAGGTATGGCAGAACGTGACGTA
>NZ_MIIV01000319.1:0-912 GCF_001743015.1 Shigella sp. FC1567 | reverse complement strand
TTACACCGGAGACGGGCGCGTGGTGTGGGTCGGTAAGGATGTGACAGGCATTGAACCCCGTAACGCCAGTGTTATTGAAGTTCCTGATATTACCGCCAACCGCCGCATTACCGCGCCGGGTTACTGGTTTTACCGCAATGATGAATTTGTCTTTGACTACAGACTCAAAGCGGAAGATGAGCGTGATGCCCTTCTGGCTCAGGTCAGTGCCCGGACAGGGGAATGGGAAGAAGACCTGCTGCTGGGGCTAATCAGCGACGAAGACCGGGAAAAACTGAAAGCGTACCGTATTTACGCGAAATCGCTGCAGGCGATGGATTTCAGCGCCATCACTGATAAATCCTCATACAACGCCATTGAATGGCCCGTCTCTCCGGAAGGTTCTTCCTGATTTAATTTATCGCGAGAAAAACTATGTCTGTAGTGATATCAGGTGCGCTGACTGATGGCGCAGGCATCCCCATGTCCGGATGCCAGATTATTCTGAAATCCCGTGTAAACACCTCAGAAGTGGTGATGCGTACCAGGGCTGATGTAGTGACCGGAAATAACGGTGAATATTCGTTTGAGGCACAGGTCGGAAAATATTGCGTGTATCTGAAACGGGACTGGCGCGACGAGTACTGTGTTGGCGACATTGCTGTATACGACGACTCAAAGCCCGGCACGCTGAATGACTTTCTGACTGCCCCCGATGAAGGCGACCTGAAGCCGGATGTCGTCAAACGCTTTGAGGAAATGGTGGCGCAGGCGCAGCAGAGCGCCGGGGCCGCAGCCGGAAACGCACAGCAGACGGCGCAGGATGTGGCGGCAGCCGCAGGTTATGCCCGCGCAGCAGAACAGGCCAAAAATGACATTGATGCTGCGCTGACCGGCACTCTGAAAATGGCTAACCATCTGTCAGAAATCGCA
>NZ_MIIV01000318.1:0-916 GCF_001743015.1 Shigella sp. FC1567 | reverse complement strand
TCGGCCTTTGAGGTCGTGGTATGGATGACGGATGGCTGGCCGCTGTATGAATCACGCCTGAAGGGAAAGCTGCACGTTATCAGCAAGCGTTACACTCAGCGCATTGAGCGACATAATCTGAATCTGAGACAACATCTGGCAAGGCTGGGACGGAAGTCACTGTCGTTCTCAAAATCGGTGGAGCTGCATGACAAGGTCATCGGGCATTATCTGAACATAAAACACTATCAGTAAGTTGGAGTCATTACCTGGAATCGGAAGAGACAAAAGAATTGCAGTTAATGAGGCTATTGCGGCAAATATGGAATTATTATCCACGCAACATATAAGCTTACTGGATAGAATAAAAGGTAATAGCGTAACATTATTCTGCGAGCTGATATTAAATTTCAGAAATGAAATAGAGCGTAGACAATTAAGCACAAACACCATGAAAAGACACAACCAGAGGTTGAAAATCATAAGTGAATACTTTGGTGGTGTTCCGGTTAAAAATATAGGCATAAGGGAGGTGTACAGCTTTCTTGAAATCAGAGCAGCTGGGAGTAAATTTGCTATTGCTAACCAGTACAGGGCGCTTTTATCAGTGAAGTGGCACACTGAATTTGGCCACCTGAACAGAGGTGATATGCTCACCTCAGAACAACACAGGTGCTCCAATGAAAAAAAGAAATTTTAGCACAGAGTTTAAACGCGAATCCGCTCAACTGGTTGTTGACCAGAAATACACGGTGGCAGATGCCGCCAAAGCTATGGATGTTGGCCTTTCCACAATGACAAGATGGGTCAAACAACTGCGTGATGAGCGTCAGGGCAAAACACCAAAAGCCTCTCCGATAACACCAGAACAAATCGAAATACGTAAGCTGAGGAAAAAGCTACAACGCATTGAAATGGAGAATGAAATATTAAAAAA
>NZ_MIIV01000317.1:0-918 GCF_001743015.1 Shigella sp. FC1567 | reverse complement strand
AGTGGAGTGGCTGACGGATAATGGTTCATGCTACCGGGCTAATGAAACACGCCAGTTCGCCCGGATGTTGGGACTTGAACCGAAGAACACGGCGGTGCGGAGTCCGGAGAGTAACGGAATAGCAGAGAGCTTCGTGAAAACGATAAAGCGTGACTACATCAGTATCATGCCCAAACCAGACGGGTTAACGGCAGCAAAGAACCTTGCAGAGGCGTTCGAGCATTATAACGAATGGCATCCGCATAGTGCGCTGGGTTATCGCTCGCCACGGGAATATCTGCGGCTGCGGGCTTGTAATGGGTTAAGTGATAACAGATGTCTGGAAATATAGGGGCAAATCCAGCTGGCCGCTGTATGAATCACGCCTGAAGGGAAAGCTGCACGTTATCAGCAAGCGTTACACTCAGCGCATTGAGCGACATAATCTGAATCTGAGACAACATCTGGCAAGGCTGGGACGGAAGTCACTGTCGTTCTCAAAATCGGTGGAGCTGCATGACAAGGTCATCGGGCATTATCTGAACATAAAACACTATCAGTAAGTTGGCAGCATTACCCAAAGCCGAAGCTGTCAGAACGGTTCTTGAAAATCAACTTTCGATCAGTGAAGGCGCTTCCCGATTATCCCTTCCTGAAGGCACTTTAGGACAATGGGTTACCGCCGCCAGAAAAGGGCTCGGTACTCCTGGTTCCCGCACGGTGGCTGAACTGGAATCTGAAATTCTGCAACTGCGTAAGGCGTTAAATGAAGCTCGCCTTGAGCGAGATATATTAAAAAAAGCAACAGCGTATTTTGCACAGGAGTCGCTGAAAAATACGCGTTAATCGAACAATGGCGACAACAATTTCCCATTGAAGCGATGTGTCAGGTATTTGGTGTATCCAGGAGCGGTTATTACAACTGGGTACAGCATGAAC
>NZ_MIIV01000316.1:0-919 GCF_001743015.1 Shigella sp. FC1567 | reverse complement strand
TTCCAGCTCTTTCAGACGCTGACGTTCAGCGGTGGTGAGCCCGCCATCACCGCCTCCGGTATCCCGCTCATGCTGGCGTACCCAGACACGCAGAGTCTCCGGTGTACAGCCAATCTTTGGGGCAATGGAACAAATTGCCGCCCACTGTGAGTCATATTCGCCCTGACTTTCCAGAACCATACGAATCGCCCTCTGACGGACTTCGGGGGAAAAACGAGTATTTTTAGTCATCCTGTTTACCTCTTTCTCAGGAAGTTTAGTCTCCAGGATTCCCGGGGCGGTTCAATTAGCCGTTAATGATAGCGTTTCGTAAAAACCCAGCTCTGCATATTTGCGGACAAAAATCCCTAAGGCGATCCCTGGCAATGCCGCCCAGCTGAAAAACATCATCATGCTGATCATCAGTGCCAGAGGCAGATAAAAGAGAAAAACCTCACCGGAAGAAATATGCGCGAAAGTATTAATGTGGGCGAAAATGGGCAAGATTAAAAAAGGCAGGAACAGCGGAAGCCCCCACCATTTATCACGTATTTTTATATAAGTTGCATTCAGTTTCATAGATGCTCAGCAGGGTAATGACTCCAACTTACTGATAGTGTTTTATGTTCAGATAATGCCCGATGACCTTGTCATGCAGCTCCACCGATTTTGAGAACGACAGTGACTTCCGTCCCAGCCTTGCCAGATGTTGTCTCAGATTCAGATTATGTCGCTCAATGCGCTGAGTGTAACGCTTGCTGATAACGTGCAGCTTTCCCTTCAGGCGTGATTCATACAGCGGCCAGCCATCCGTCATCCATACCACGACCTCAAAGGCCGGCAGCAGGCTCAGAAGACGCTCCAGTGTGGCCAGAGTGCGTTCACCGAAGACGTGCGCCACAACCGTCCTCCGTATCCTGTCATACGCGTAAAACAGCCA
>NZ_MIIV01000315.1:0-929 GCF_001743015.1 Shigella sp. FC1567 | reverse complement strand
ACACTGGAGCGTCTTCTGAGCCTGCTGTCGGCCTTTGAGGTCGTGGTATGGATGACGGATGGCTGGCCGCTGTATGAATCACGCCTGAAGGGAAAGCTGCACGTTATCAGCAAGCGTTACACTCAGCGCATTGAGCGACATAATCTGAATCTGAGACAACATCTGGCAAGGCTGGGACGGAAGTCACTGTCGTTCTCAAAATCGGTGGAGCTGCATGACAAGGTCATCGGGCATTATCTGAACATAAAACACTATCAGTAAGTTGGAGTCATTACCGGAGTTCCTGACCTATGTCCCCTACTATTTATGATATTGCCAGGGTTGCAGGCGTATCAAAATCCACCGTATCACGCGTGCTGAATAAGCAAACTAATATCTCCCCGGAAGCGCGCGAAAAAGTGTTACGGGCCATTGAAGAATTACAGTATCAGCCAAACAAGCAGGCCCGCGCGCTGACCTCTTCGGGTTTTGATGCCATTATGGTGATTTCTACCCGTTCGACCAAAACTACGGCGGGTAATCCGTTTTTCTCTGAAGTTTTGCATGCCATCACCGCCAAAGCTGAAGAGGAAGGTTTCGACGTGATATTGCAGACGTCGCACAATCCGGCAGAAGACTTACAAAAATGTGAAAGCAAAATTAAGCAGAAAATGGGTAATGACTCCAACTTACTGATAGTGTTTTATGTTCAGATAATGCCCGATGACCTTGTCATGCAGCTCCACCGATTTTGAGAACGACAGTGACTTCCGTCCCAGCCTTGCCAGATGTTGTCTCAGATTCAGATTATGTCGCTCAATGCGCTGAGTGTAACGCTTGCTGATAACGTGCAGCTTTCCCTTCAGGCGTGATTCATACAGCGGCCAGCCATCCGTCATCCATACCACGACCTCAAAGGCCGACAGCAGGCTCAGAAGACGCTCCAGTGT
>NZ_MIIV01000314.1:0-956 GCF_001743015.1 Shigella sp. FC1567 | reverse complement strand
GACACCCCGACCCGTCACTACGCACACGTAGACTGCCCGGGGCACGCCGACTATGTTAAAAACATGATCACCGGTGCTGCTCAGATGGACGGCGCGATCCTGGTAGTTGCTGCGACTGACGGCCCGATGCCGCAGACTCGTGAGCACATCCTGCTGGGTCGTCAGGTAGGCGTTCCGTACATCATCGTGTTCCTGAACAAATGCGACATGGTTGATGACGAAGAGCTGCTGGAACTGGTTGAAATGGAAGTTCGTGAACTTCTGTCTCAGTACGACTTCCCGGGCGACGACACTCCGATCGTTCGTGGTTCTGCTCTGAAAGCGCTGGAAGGCGACGCAGAGTGGGAAGCGAAAATCCTGGAACTGGCTGGCTTCCTGGATTCTTACATTCCGGAACCAGAGCGTGCGATTGACAAGCCGTTCCTGCTGCCGATCGAAGACGTATTCTCCATCTCCGGTCGTGGTACCGTTGTTACCGGTCGTGTAGAACGCGGTATCATCAAAGTTGGTGAAGAAGTTGAAATCGTTGGTATCAAAGAGACTCAGAAGTCTACCTGTACTGGCGTTGAAATGTTCCGCAAACTGCTGGACGAAGGCCGTGCTGGTGAGAACGTAGGTGTTCTGCTGCGTGGTATCAAACGTGAAGAAATCGAACGTGGTCAGGTACTGGCTAAGCCGGGCACCATCAAGCCGCACACCAAGTTCGAATCTGAAGTGTACATTCTGTCCAAAGATGAAGGCGGCCGTCATACTCCGTTCTTCAAAGGCTACCGTCCGCAGTTCTACTTCCGTACTACTGACGTGACTGGTACCATCGAACTGCCGGAAGGCGTAGAGATGGTAATGCCGGGCGACAACATCAAAATGGTTGTTACCCTGATCCACCCGATCGCGATGGACGACGGTCTGCGTTTCGCAATCCGTGAAGGCGGCCGTACCGTTGGCGCGGGCGTTGT
>NZ_MIIV01000313.1:0-967 GCF_001743015.1 Shigella sp. FC1567 | reverse complement strand
AAAGGTTCTCAGTATGTATCGCTGGCCTACACACAGCGGCTTAAGGAAGCCGGATTACTGGCATCAACAGGAAGTACAGGCGACTCGTATGACAACGCGATGGCGGAGAGCATCAATGGTCTTTACAAAGCGGAGGTAATACACCGTAAGAGCTGGAAAAACCGTGCAGAAGTGGAACTGGCCACACTCACGTGGGTGGACTGGTATAATAATCGACGATTGCTGGAAAGGCTGGGCCACATCCCTCCGGCAGAAGCAGAAAAAGCTTATTATGCTTCCATCGGAAACGATGATCTGGCAGCCTGAGTTCACAGATAAAACACTCTCCAGGAAACCCGGGGCGGTTCAGGGATGGCAGCGGCGCTGGAACTCTCAAGGCTGATGGGATTACGTTCGCAGGAGGTGGTGCAAAGTGCGCAGTCATTAAGAACGTGGAAGCAATCGCTGGAGCGGGGTGAGCCCCGTTTAACCGTGGTGTTCGGCACCAAAGGCGGGCGTCCGCGAGAAACCGTTATTCTGGATGCTGTCGCTATCAGAAAAGCGCTGGATAATGCGTTGGTTGTGGCAGAAGATCGCCACGGCAGGCTGATAGATAAACCCGACCTGAAAAGCGCGATGAAATACTGGCACAGCCAGGCGTCACGTCTCGGGTTAACTGGCACATATTCCCCGCACTCGTTGCGCTATGCGTGGGCGCAGGATGCCATTCGTCATTATCTGGCGCAGGGATTCAGTGAGAAAGAAGCGCTGGCAATGACGGCGATGGATTTGGGACACGGCGACGGGCGCGGGCGGTATGTGGCGCAGGTTTACGGAAGAAAGGATACTGATTGATAGCCGTTGCTTTGAAAAGATCGAGTTATCCATCGGTTTTCGGGCAAAATTATTTGCCCCAAATAATTTTGGATGGTTTCCTATTAATTTCGCGTTATTCATCGGTTTTCGTACAAAAAATTTTGGGGCCAAA
>NZ_MIIV01000312.1:0-1008 GCF_001743015.1 Shigella sp. FC1567 | reverse complement strand
GATCGAGGTTCACAGTACTGCGCATACGATTACCGGGTCATACAGGAGCAGTCTGGTCTGAAAACATCAATGTCGCGTAAAGGTCACTGTTACGACAACGCTCCGATGGAAAGCTTCTGGGGAACGCTGAAAAATGAGAGCCTGAGCCACTATCGTTTTAATAACCGGGATGAAGCCATCTCAGTAATACGGGAATACATTGAGATTTTCTACAATCGTCAGCGTCGTCACTCTCGTCTGGGGAATATCTCCCCGGCAGCCTTCAGGGAAAAATATCATCAGATGGCTGCTTAAAAAAAGAACAAATGGTAGTGTCCGCTATTGCCAGTACACCTCATCCTTCCTGGTATTGCTTACGCCAGAGAAATAACTGGCTGGCTGCTACACCATGTTGCCGGGCAACGAGGGAGACCGTCATCCCCGGTTCAAAGCTCTGCTGAACAATTGCGATCTTTTCCTGTGTGGTACGCCGTCTGCGTTTCTCCGGCCCTAAGACATCAATCATCTGTACTCCAATGACTAGTCTAAAAACTAGTATTAAGACTATCACTTATTTAAGTGATACTGGTTGTCTGGAGATTCAGGGGGCCAGTCTAGGTACAGCATGAACCCTCAGACAGAAAACAAAGTGATGAGCGGCTAAAACTGGAGATTAAGGTGGCACATATCCGCACTCGCGAAACATATGGAACCCGGCGGCTCCAGACGGAGCTGGCAGAGAATGGCATCATCGTTGGTCGTGACCGACTGGCACGTCTTCGTAAGGAGCTAAGGCTACGCTGTAAGCAGAAACGCAAGTTCAGAGCGACTACGAACCCGAACCACAATCTGCCAGTTGCGCCAAATCTGCTGAACCAGACGTTCGCTCCTACAGCACCAAATCAGGTCTGGGTGGCGGACCTGACGTATGTTGCCACACAGGAGGGATGGTTGTACCTCGCTGGCATCAAAGATGTTTATACGTGCGAAATTGTCGGCTACGCCATGGGAGAGCGCATGACAAAAGAG
>NZ_MIIV01000311.1:0-1012 GCF_001743015.1 Shigella sp. FC1567 | reverse complement strand
AACAGGTCCTCAGAGCATACATATTCTGCGGAGCGTGCGGCAACAACAGGACGAACAGGGGCGGTTTTCAATTTGCAGCCGTCAGGCTGCCGTGGTTCACGATTTTCACGCTCCAGCTCTTTCAGACGCTGACGTTCAGCGGTGGTGAGCCCTCCATCACCGCCCCCGGTATCCCGCTCATGCTGGCGAACCCAGACACGCAGAGTCTCCGGCGTACAGCCAATCTTTGGAGCAATGGAACAAATTGTCGCCCATTGTGAGTCATATTCGCCCTGACTTTCCAGAACCATACGGACTGCCCGTTGACGGACTTCGGGGGAAAAACGAGTATTTTTAGTCATCCTGTTTACCTCTTTCTCAGGAAGTTTAGTCTCCAGGATTCCCGGGGCGGTTCAGATAGCCTGAACGTGTACTGTCGTAATGGCCAGGTGGAAATCGACAACAACATCGGTGAAAACGCGCTGCGATCGGTGGCGGTTGGAAGAAAAAATTATCTCTTCTTCGGTTCTGACAACGGTGGAGAAAGCGCGGCGATTATCTACAGTCTGCTGGTCACCTGCAAACTGAACGGAGTGGAGCCGGAGGACTGGTTGCGCGAAGTGATCGTGAAGCTCAATGACTGGCCGTCGAACCGAGTGCATGAACTGCTGCCCTGGAACTTCTCAGCTGTAAAATAATCCTTCCGCTACGTACTTCTCTGGGCGCTTACCACTCAACGGCATCGTCAAAATTATCAAAGCGCAGAACATAGATTTATCATGTGTTTTATGGATGGCTTTCTCCATCAGGCATCGTTCGTCACGGGAAATTGGTGCTATGATCGGCATTGATCAGTCCGGTTGGTGATTTGTTTTGATTTGGCGATTGATCAGATCGCACAATCCGGGCTGAGTTCCCTCTAAGTGATCTAGGTTGTGTCCCTTAATTACGTAAGCGTTGATAAAAGAGTCGGATGCAGCCCAGTTTCACCATCGCCAGGTAATTTCTCGCCGTTTTGTCGTAACGCGTGGCG
>NZ_MIIV01000310.1:0-28292 GCF_001743015.1 Shigella sp. FC1567 | reverse complement strand
GCTGGCCGCTGTATGAATCACGCCTGAAGGGAAAGCTGCACGTTATCAGCAAGCGTTACACTCAGCGCATTGAGCGACATAATCTGAATCTGAGACAACATCTGGCAAGGCTGGGACGGAAGTCACTGTCGTTCTCAAAATCGGTGGAGCTGCATGACAAGGTCATCGGGCATTATCTGAACATAAAACACTATCAGTAAGTTGGAGTCATTACCGACCCCAAATACAAAATAATGGCAAATCATCATGGGATAATTTTTGATGAGCAGCGAAAACGTTACATTATAGGATCGATAACAGTCTCTATTGATGAAATGACCAATGCTCTCGATCCGGTCGAATTAGCGGAAATTATTAATAAAAAGCACCATGCTGTAATTAATGGCAAAAAGTTTAAAAATAGCCGGGCTATCTCTTGTCGATCCTTTAATCGTTATTTTTCTGTTTCGACAGATTACAGACCTAAACTTGAAGCACTATTAGCATGCTCACAAATGTTAGGTATAAATCAAGTTGTTGCACATAACGGTAATGGTGGAAGAGAATGTATAGGTGAAACGGGGACAGTTTTAGGTCTTAACGCCCGTGACAGTAAACATGCTGGAAGAATGTTCAGCATGCATAATTGCCAAATTAACCCTGGTGCAGGGCCTGAGATAACCACTCCCTGGAAGTCTTACCAGCATGAAAAAAACAGAAATGGACTTATGCCTTTGATTAGAAGGCGCACAATGTTACAGCTCTGAACCATAGACAACATGAATATTAATGTTACTATCTGGTTGAGACTGTTGATAAAACGTAAAAAGGAATGCTCTGTTCCTGCAACTGAACAGGCGTGAAACGCGATCCAACAGGATGGATACCGTTTTGTCAGCCAGTTTTATAGATCACACTTATGAGTATGCGTGTTTCATTTACGGCCAGGAATGCTGATGATGACAACATTACTACCCGTTTTCACTAAGCCTTCCCCGTTGGCGCTCAATGCTCTGCGCGCTGGTCGTATTTGTCGTTTCCTTCTTATCCCGGATGGAAGAATCCGCTGAACGTCGTTCGGCGGCAGTTGTAACACGCGTCGTTTGCTTACAGGGATTATGGCGGGCCGATTATGGATAAGAGTAAGCGCCATCTGGCGTGGTGGGTTGTCGGGGCACTGGCGGTGGCTGCCGTCGTGGCGTGGTGGCTGTTGCGCCCGGCGGGTGTGCCGGAAGGCTTTGCTGTCAGCAATGGGCGCATTGAAGCGACGGAAGTGGATATCGCCAGCAAAATTGCCGGGCGTATCGACACCATTCTGGTGAAAGAAGGCCAGTTTGTTCGCGAAGGTGAAGTGCTGGCGAAGATGGATACTCGTGTGTTGCAGGAACAGCGACTGGAAGCCATCGCGCAAATCAAAGAGGCACAAAGCGCCGTTGCCGCCGCGCAGGCTTTGCTGGAGCAACGACAAAGCGAAACTCGCGCCGCGCAGTCGCTGGTTAATCAACGCCAGGCAGAACTGGACTCCGTAGCAAAACGTCATATGCGTTCCCGTTCACTGGCCCAACGAGGGGCTATTTCTGCGCAACAGCTGGATGACGACCGCGCCGCCGCTGAGAGCGCCCGAGCTGCGCTGGAATCGGCAAAAGCTCAGGTTTCTGCTTCTAAAGCCGCTATAGAGGCGGCACGTACCAATATCATTCAGGCGCAAACCCGCGTCGAAGCGGCACAAGCCACTGAACGGCGCATTGCCGCAGATATCGATGACAGCGAACTGAAAGCCCCGCGTGACGGACGCGTGCAGTATCGGGTTGCCGAGCCAGGGGAAGTGCTGGCGGCAGGCGGTCGGGTGCTGAATATGGTCGATCTCAGCGACGTCTATATGACTTTCTTCCTGCCAACCGAACAGGCGGGCACGCTAAAACTGGGCGGTGAAGCACGGCTGATCCTCGATGCCGCGCCAGATCTGCGTATTCCGGCGACCATCAGTTTTGTCGCCAGCGTCGCCCAGTTCACGCCAAAAACCGTCGAAACCAGCGATGAACGGCTGAAACTGATGTTCCGCGTCAAAGCGCGTATCCCACCGGAATTACTCCAGCAGCATCTGGAATATGTCAAAACGGGCTTGCCGGGCGTAGCGTGGGTGCGGGTGAATGAAGAACTTCCGTGGCCTGACGACCTGGTGGTGAGGTTGCCGCAATGACGCATCTGGAACTGGTTCCCGTCCCGCCTGTCGCGCAACTGGCGGGCGTGAGCCAGCATTATGGAAAAACCGTTGCGCTGAACAATATCACTCTCGATATTCCGGCCCGCTGTATGGTCGGGCTGATTGGCCCGGACGGCGTCGGGAAGTCGAGTTTGTTGTCGTTGATTTCCGGTGCTCGTGTCATTGAGCAGGGCAATGTGATGGTGCTGGGCGGCGATATGCGCGACCCGAAGCATCGCCGCGACGTCTGCCCGCGCATCGCCTGGATGCCGCAGGGGCTGGGCAAAAACCTCTACCACACCTTGTCGGTGTATGAAAACGTCGATTTTTTCGCCCGCCTGTTCGGTCACGACAAAGCGGAGCGGGAAGTGCGAATTAATGAGCTGCTGACCAGCACGGGGTTAGCACCGTTTCGCGATCGTCCGGCAGGGAAACTCTCCGGCGGGATGAAGCAAAAACTTGGGCTGTGCTGCGCGTTAATCCACGACCCGGAACTGTTGATCCTTGATGAGCCAACAACGGGGGTTGACCCGCTCTCCCGCGCCCAGTTCTGGGATCTGATCGACAGTATTCGCCAGCGGCAGAGCAATATGAGCGTGCTGGTCGCCACCGCCTATATGGAAGAGGCCGAACGCTTCGACTGGCTGGTAGCGATGAATGCCGGAGAAGTGCTGGCAACCGGCAGCGCCGAAGAGCTGCGGCAGCAAACGCAAAGCGCCACGCTGGAAGAAGCATTTATTAATCTGTTACCGCAAGCGCAACGCCAGGCGCATCAGGCGGTAGTGATCCCACCGTATCAACCTGAAAACGCAGAGATTGCCATCGAAGCGCGCGATCTGACCATGCGTTTTGGTTCCTTCGTTGCCGTTGATCACGTCAATTTCCGCATTCCACGCGGGGAGATTTTTGGATTCCTTGGTTCGAACGGCTGCGGTAAATCCACCACCATGAAAATGCTTACCGGACTGCTGCCCGCCAGCGAAGGTGAGGCGTGGCTATTTGGGCAACCGGTTGATCCAAAAGATATCGATACCCGCCGTCGTGTGGGCTATATGTCGCAGGCGTTTTCGCTCTATAACGAACTCACCGTGCGGCAAAACCTGGAGTTACATGCCCGTTTGTTTCACATCCCGGAAGCGGAAATTCCCGCGCGAGTGGCTGAAATGAGCGAGCGTTTTAAGCTCAACGACGTTGAAGATGTTCTGCCGGAGTCATTGCCGCTCGGCATTCGCCAGCGGCTTTCGCTGGCGGTGGCGGTGATTCATCGCCCGGAGATGTTAATCCTCGATGAGCCTACTTCTGGTGTCGATCCGGTGGCGAGGGATATGTTCTGGCAGTTGATGGTCGATCTCTCGCGCCAGGACAAAGTGACTATCTTCATCTCCACCCACTTTATGAACGAAGCGGAACGTTGCGACCGCATCTCACTGATGCACGCCGGAAAAGTGCTTGCCAGCGGTACACCGCAGGAACTGGTTGAGAAACGCGGAGCCGCCAGTCTGGAAGAGGCATTTATCGCCTATTTGCAGGAAGCGGCAGGGCAGAGCAACGAAGCCGAAGCGCCGCCCGTGGTACACGACACCACCCACGCGCCGCGTCAGGGATTTAGCCTGCGCCGTCTGTTTAGCTACAGCCGCCGCGAAGCGCTGGAACTGCGACGCGATCCAGTACGTTCGACGCTGGCGCTGATGGGAACGGTGATCCTGATGCTGATAATGGGTTACGGCATCAGTATGGATGTGGAAAACCTGCGCTTTGCGGTGCTCGACCGCGACCAGACCGTCAGTAGCCAGGCGTGGACACTCAACCTCTCCGGTTCCCGTTACTTTATCGAACAGCCGCCGCTCACCAGTTATGACGAGCTTGATCGTCGGATGAGTGCGGGCGATATCACGGTGGCGATTGAGATCCCGCCCAATTTCGGGCGCGATATCGCGCGTGGTACGCCTGTGGAACTCGGCGTCTGGATCGACGGAGCGATGCCCAGTCGTGCCGAAACGGTAAAAGGTTACGTGCAGGCAATGCACCAGAGTTGGCTTCAGGATGTGGCGAGCCGACAATCGACACCCGCCAGCCAAAGCGGGCTGATGAACATTGAGACGCGTTATCGCTATAACCCGGACGTAAAAAGCCTGCCAGCAATTGTTCCGGCGGTGATCCCGCTTCTGCTGATGATGATCCCGTCAATGCTAAGCACCCTTAGCGTGGTGCGGGAAAAAGAGCTTGGGTCGATTATCAACCTTTACGTGACCCCCACCACGCGTAGTGAATTTTTGCTTGGTAAACAGTTGCCATACATCGCGCTGGGGATGCTGAACTTTTTCCTGCTCTGCGGCCTGTCGGTGTTTGTGTTTGGCGTACCGCATAAAGGCAGTTTCCTGACGCTCACCCTGGCGGCGCTGCTGTATATCATCATTGCCACCGGAATGGGGCTGCTGATCTCCACCTTTATGAAAAGCCAGATTGCCGCCATTTTCGGAACGGCGATTATCACGTTGATCCCGGCGACACAGTTTTCCGGGATGATCGATCCGGTAGCTTCGCTGGAAGGGCCTGGACGTTGGATCGGCGAGGTTTACCCGACCAGTCATTTTCTGACTATCGCCCGCGGGACGTTCTCGAAAGCGCTGGATCTGACTGATATGTGGCAACTTTTTATCCCGTTGCTGATAGCCATCCCGCTGGTGATGGGCTTAAGTATCCTGCTGCTGAAAAAACAGGAGGGATGATGCGCCATTTACGCAATATTTTTAATCTGGGTATCAAAGAGTTGCGCAGTCTGCTCGGTGATAAAGCGATGCTGACGCTGATTGTCTTCTCGTTTACGGTGTCGGTGTATTCGTCAGCGACCGTTACGCCAGGATCGTTGAACCTCGCGCCGATCGCCATTGCCGATATGGATCAATCGCAGTTATCGAACCGGATCGTTAACAGCTTCTATCGTCCGTGGTTTTTGCCACCGGAGATGATCACCGCCGATGAGATGGATGCCGGACTGGACGCCGGACGCTATACCTTCGCGATAAATATTCCGCCTAATTTTCAGCGTGATGTCCTCGCCGGACGCCAGCCGGATATTCAGGTGAACGTCGATGCCACGCGCATGAGCCAGGCATTTACCGGCAATGGGTATATCCAGAATATTATCAACGGTGAAGTGAACAGCTTTGTCGCGCGCTACCGTGATAACAGCGAACCGTTGGTATCGCTGGAAACCCGGATGCGCTTTAACCCGAACCTTGATCCCGCGTGGTTTGGCGGGGTGATGGCGATCATCAACAACATTACCATGCTGGCGATTGTATTGACCGGATCGGCGCTGATCCGCGAGCGTGAACACGGCACGGTGGAACACTTACTGGTGATGCCGATAACGCCGTTTGAGATCATGATGGCGAAGATCTGGTCGATGGGGCTGGTGGTGCTGGTGGTATCGGGATTATCGCTGGTGCTGATGGTGAAAGGTGTACTGGGCGTACCGATTGAAGGCTCGATCCCGCTGTTTATGCTGGGCGTGGCGCTCAGTCTGTTTGCCACCACGTCAATCGGCATTTTTATGGGGACGATAGCGCGTTCAATGCCGCAACTGGGGCTGCTGGTGATTCTGGTGCTGCTGCCGCTGCAAATGCTTTCCGGTGGATCCACGCCGCGCGAAAGTATGCCGCAGATGGTGCAGGACATTATGCTGACCATGCCGACGACACACTTTGTTAGCCTCGCGCAGGCCATTCTCTACCGGGGTGCCGGATTCGAAATCGTCTGGCCGCAGTTCCTGACGCTGATGGCAATTGGCGGCGCGTTTTTCACCATTGCGCTGCTGCGATTCAGGAAGACGATTGGGACAATGGCGTAAGGAAGGGAAACTTGACTTCATACTGTGATGTCATACTATTGATGTCATAAAGTGAAGTCATAAGGACATGCCATGAGAACCAAGGTACAGGCTTTACGGAAGAAACAAAAAAATACATTGGATCAAATATTTAAAACTCCTGTTCCTCAAGGGATCAAGTGGTCTGATATAGAGTCACTGGTTAAAGCATTAGGCGGAGAAATTAAGGAAGGAAGAGGTTCGCGTTGTAAGTTCATACTAAATATGAGCGTTGCGTGTTTCCATCGGCCTCATCCGTCGCCAGATACCGATAAAGGCGCTGTAGAAAGCGTGCGTGACTGGTTACTAAGTATAGGGGTAAAACCATGATCAAACTGAAGACGCCAAACTCTATGGAGATTGCCGGGCAACCAGCTGTTATTACCTACGTGCCAGAACTGAATGCATTTCGTGGCAAATTCCTGGGCTTGTCAGGTTATTGTGATTTTGTCTCTGACAGCATTCAGGGGCTGCAAAAAGAAGGGGAACTTTCCCTGCTAGAGTATCTTGAGGATTGTAAAGCTGCGGGTATTGAGCCGTATGCGCGTACAGAAAAGATTAAGACCTTTACGTTACGCTATCCAGAATCGCTGAGTGAACGCCTTAATAATGCGGCTGCGCAGCAACAAGTCTCTGTTAATACCTATATTATTGAAACACTGAATGAGCGTTTGAATCATTTATAAATTTTAGCGGCGTACATTACGCAGAATATCTGCCTTTACAGGATCTATCTATGCAACTGAACTTAATTTTATAAATTAAGTTCAGTTAATATCTTTTCTTTCCTCGTTTCAGAAATAACTCAATCTTCCTTCGGCAAGCACTGCAAATGCCCATGCCGCACGCCGCGCTGGGCGATAACGTCATCGGCAAAATGCTGCACGTCGCCCATATCACCTTTCAGCACGGCGATTTCCAGACAGTCGTCGTGATTGATATGCACATGCAGCGTGGCGACGGAGAGATCGTGGTGATGGTGCTGGGTGGAGACAATGCGGCTGGCTAAGTCGCGTTTTTCGTGTTCATACACATAGGAGAGCACCGCGAAACCTTGCGTGCCGTGCTGCTGAGTGGCCTCCTGGGCCAGGGCGCTACGCAGAATATCGCGGATAGCTTCGGAACGGTTGTTATAACCACGACGCTGGCTCAGGCTGTCCAGCGTCTCCAGTAAATCGTCATCAAGCGTGATGGTGACTCGTTGCATTTGCGTTAAACCTTTTCTGTGGCGCGACGGCGCACGGGGAATGCGGGTAATACCGCGTTTTGTAGCACACGTCCGGCGTCAGAGGAAAAGGTTAATTTATCTCCCACCGCCTGGGTTTCGACGATTTGTCCGTTGTCCATCACCATCACCCGCTGGCAAAAGCGTTCTACAAGACGTAAGTCGTGGGTGATGAACAGGCAGGCGGTGCCAAACTGTTGTTGCAGCTTTTTCAGCAGGCGAATGACGCCCGCCTGTAACACGAGATCAAGGTTAGAAACGGTTTCATCCAGAATCAGCAATTTCGGTTCGACCGCCAGCGCGCGTGCCAGGCAGACGCGCTGGAGCTGGCCGCCGCTTAACTGCGGTGGGCGTTTGTCGAGAACGCTGTCATCGAGATCGACCGCCTTCAGCATTTCGCTGGCGCGCGCCAGTTGTTCGGATTTTTTCAGTGATAGCAGGTGGCGCATCGGTTCACGCAGGATCTCGCGCACGGTTTTGCGCGGATTCACGGCACTGATGGAGTCCTGAAACACCATCTGAATATCACGGCGGAAGGCTTTACGTTGGGCGCGATTAAGTTTCGCCAGCGATTCGCCGCGCCAGCTAATATTCCCTTGTGAGGGAGACTCTAAGCCTACCAGCAGCCGCGCGAGGGTGCTTTTTCCGCAGCCGCTGCGTCCCAGCAGGGCGACGGTTTCGCCGCTTTTCAGGGTCAGGGAAACGTTATTCAGCACCGCCTGATGTTGATGTTTTCCGCTAAATCCACCGTGGGCATAGTGATGGGAAAGGCCGCTGACGTTAAGTAAGGTCATGATGCCAGCTCCATACCGTAGAGGGCGAGATGAGCGGAAACCAGGCTGCGCGTCACCGTATGTTTGGGGGCGTTAAACAGCGTTTCTACATCGCCCTGTTCGACAATTTTACCTTGTGACATCACCGCCACGTCATCCGCCAGACGCGCCACAACGCCCATATCATGGGTGACCAGCAGCATTCCCGGCGCTTGTTTTTGCATAATGCTTTCCAGCAGATCGAGGATGCGCGCCTGTGCTACCACGTCGAGGTCGGTGGTCGGTTCATCGGCGATGATAAACGGTGATTCACACAGCACCGCCATCGCAATCATCATGCGCTGCAACATGCCGCCGCTCATCTCGAACGGGTACAGCTTCAGCACGCGCGCGGCGTTTTCCAGCCCCACCGCTTCTATGGCAGCGGTAAGCGTAGCGTCATCGGCGGGTTTCCCTAACGCCAGGCAGGTTTCCCGCGCGTGGGTGTGCATGGTGTGTAGCGGATTAAAGGCGCTGCGCGGGTTCTGCATGATGGTGGCAATTTTGATGCCGCGCAGGGCGCAGGGATAAACCGCTTTGCCATCGGCTAAAATTTCCCCCGCCGTCTGGCGAACGCCAGCGGGCAAAATGCCCAGCGTCGCGGCGCAGGTTAATGATTTCCCGCTGCCGCTACCGCCGACTAACGCCAGCACGCGCCCGCGTTGCAGGGTTAACGATACACCGTGTACCAGCGGCTGCGCGGCCTGTAGCGCGATATTACGTAGTTCAATCTGTTGCGGCATTAGTGTGCGTGCTCCGTCACCAGATGAGGGTCCAGATGATCGCGCAGTGCGTCACCCACCAGGTTAAAGGCCATCACGCTGATAAACAGCGCCAGCCCCGGCCAGAACATTTGCAGCGGCTGGGTCCAGATATACTGGCGCGCGTCGTTAATCATCACGCCCCATTCGGCGGTCGGCGCGGTCACACCGAGGCCAAGGAAAGACATCCCCGAGACGTGCAGCATCATATGGCCGATATCCAGCGTTGCCAGCACCAGCAGCGAAGGGATCACCGCGCCTGCCAGATGATCGACAAACACTCGCACATGGCCCGCACCGGAAAGCCGTGACGCCAGCACAAACTCGCGTTGGCGTAGTGAAATCACCAGGCTGCGCACCATGCGTGCATACCACGCCCAGTGCGACAGGGCGATGGCGATAATTACGTTGGTCAGCCCGGTGCCGAGCACGCCAACCATAAAGAACGACAGAATCGAGGTCGGGAAGGTCATAAACATATCGGCGACGCGCATGGTGGCCTGATCAACGCGCCCGCCAATCAACCCGGCGCTGCCGCCAATAACCAGCCCTAATGTCAGCACCAGCAGCAGGCAGGCCATTACCGAACCGAGCGACACGCGGGTCGCTGCCATCAGCCGCGAGAAAATATCGCGACCTAAGTGATCGGTGCCCAGCCAGTGCTGCGCATCCGGCGAAAGCAGGTGCGACGGCAAATCAATCGCCTGGGGGTCATACGGCAGCCACCACTGGCTGGTGAGCGCAATCAGCGCCAGCAGGGCGATAATGATCAGCGCCAGGCGTACCGACCAGCGGGAAGAGAGGAAAAAGTTCACGCGTGCGCTCCTTCATGACGACGAATGCGCGGGTCCAGCGCGGCGTTGAGCAAATCGACAATCAAATTACAGACCACAAAAACCACCACCATCATCAGCGTAAAGCACTGAATCACCGGATAGTCACGGTTAAAAATCGCCGACACCGCATAGCGCCCGACGCCAGGCCAGGCAAAGATGTTTTCGATAATCATCGTCCCGCCAATCAATTCGCCAATGTGCATCCCCACGGCGGTGATCATCGGCAGCGAGGCATTGCGCAGAATATGGCGGCGTTCGGTCTGTTTGTCATTCAGGCCGCGTAGCCGCGCCCAGGTGACGTGACGCTGACCGGCGACGTCCAGCATACTGGCGCGCAGCAGTCGCGCGTTAATCGCCAGCGACATAAAGGCGATGGAAACCGCAGGCAAAATGATGTGCTGCCAGCCGCCGTAGCCCATCGCGGGTAGCCATTGCAGATACACCGAAAACGCCATCACTAGCAAAAATGCCAGCCAGAAGTTGGGCATCGACACGCCAAGAAACGCGATAAAGCGCACGGCGAAATCCGGCAAACGATCGCGGTGGCGCGCCGCCCAGATACCGAGCGGTACGGAAGTGAGCAGAATTAATACCAGCGCCGCACCTGCAAGTTCCAGCGTGGCGGGCAGGAAGTTCAGCATATCGTCCAGCACCGGGCGTTGGCTGGCGAATGAGATACCAAAGTCAAGATGCAGCGCCTTCCACAACCAGGTGCCGTACTGGACGTACAGCGGCTGATCCAGTCCGAGCATGGTG
This sequence comes from Shigella sp. FC1567, assembly GCF_001743015.1. Classification (NCBI taxonomy): domain Bacteria; kingdom Pseudomonadati; phylum Pseudomonadota; class Gammaproteobacteria; order Enterobacterales; family Enterobacteriaceae; genus Shigella; species Shigella sp. FC1567. The sequence goes on along the minus strand of NZ_MIIV01000310.1, from coordinate 17,849 downwards.
CGGGTAGAGGCCAGCATCTCCGGCGTCGGCGGCAGGTTAGACAGACGCAAATAATCGAGCGCCGGGTCGCCGGTACCGAGGCGCAGCATCAGAAAAATGATCACCGAGGCGGCGAGCACCATCGGGATCAGCAGCAGAAAGCGGCGTAATACGTAACGCAACATTAAGGTTTCACCGGTTTAATCTGTTCGAACGGAATTTCGGTGGCGATCGGCGCGTAGGGGATGTTACCCAGCTCCGGTTTTGATACCACCATCATTGAGATGTAACTGATAGGCAGATAAACCGCCTCGTCATGCAGACGGGTCAGAATGTCGCGATACAGTGCCTGACGTTGCGTTTCGTCATGGGTCGCCAGCACTTCGCCGATCTCTTTATCAATCAGCGGTTTGTCGGCTAATCCTTGCTGTGCCTGGAAGTCAGCGTGCGACGGTACGCGCATTGAACTCAGGAAGGCGTGTGGATCGTATGGCGCGCCCCAGGTGCGGTGGAAAATCATGCCAAAACGACCGTCGCGCTGACGAGCATAGATACTGCTCTCTTCTTCGCCAATCAGCGAGACATCTGCGCCAATCTGGCGCATATCAGCCTGAATGATTTCCGCCATCGATTTGCTTAACGCATCGGTGCCGATGAACGACAGTTCAATGCGCAGCGGCTGACCATTTTTCTCGCGGATGTCTTTGCCCGCAGGCAGCGTCCAACCGGCTTTTTCCAGCAACGCTTTCGCTTTCTGCGGATCGTACTGGCGCGGTTTCAGGCCGAGGTTGGCGTAGGGCACAGAAGGGGCAAACAGGGTGTCGGCGACCTGCTGGGTGCCATACAACGCGTTATCAATCAGCGATTTTTTGTTTACCGCGTAATTAAGAGCTTCACGTACTGCCAGCTCATTGGTGGGGGTTTTGGCGGTATTAAGCGCCAGCATCACGGTTTCGATCGGCTGTGACAGTTGGGTATGGTAAGCCGGGTTCTGGCTAAAGCGGGCGAAGGTATCGAGCGGTAATAACCCTTCGTTTCCGTACAGCAGGTCGATATCGCCAGTTTCAAACGCCACCGCGCGGGTAGTCGGGTCCGGGATGACGTTAAAGGTGATCTTTTTAATCGCTGGCTTTTCGCCCCAGTAGTTTTCGTTACGGACGAAGACATCGTACTGATTCAGTTTCGATTCCTGCAAAATCCACGGTCCGGTGCCAATCGGCGCTTTAATTCCGTTCATGGTTTCATGGTTTTTAAACTGCGAGGGAGCGATAAAACGGAAAGGACGGGGCAGGGCCAGTTCTTGCAGGAAAGGATAGTAGGCGCTTTTCAGGGTAATTTGCAGCTCTGTTTTACTGAGTGCTTTAACATCAACAATCTGGTTTGCCAGCTCCAGCCAGGCGTGACGTTGACGGTTATCGAGCACTGCGCGGAAGTTTTCTGCCGCCGCCTCGGCATCGAACGGTTCACCGTTGGATAATTTCACGTCATCACGCAGGGTGAAGGTCCAGGTTTTACCATCTTCTGAATGAGTCCAGCTTTTTGCCAGCCACGGGATCACCGAACCGTCTGCCTGATATTTCACCAATGGTTCATAAACCATGCTCTGGGCGAACATCTGGTTAGGCGTGTAAAGGTGCGGGTTTAGTGGCCCGACATTCACCGGCCAGGCGGTAGTGATTTCATCTGGTGCAGCGGCATGGACGATAAAAGACGCACAAGCCAGCAGCGCAAATAGAGTGCGGCGGAGTGTGGAGAGCATGATAACCCCAATGGATTAAAATAGATGGCGGAAATAAGTATGACGATTTTAAGTATTCGTCATACTGATTACCTGTTCTGGATCAATAGATGGGCAGTCGGGTGGGCGGATCAGTTAACTGAATCGATCCATTGCACACTGTCGGCGGTGAGCGTAAAGGGGGTGGGGGTGCAGATCGCAAGGCTTAAATTTTCTAGCTGACAATGGCTGACTGACAGCGAGGAGTGATAGGTGCTATCTACGCTGACGATTTGCCAGGCGCTGCCGCCACGCTGTTTAACGATGGCTTCTTTGCGCGTCCAGATGCGCCAGAACATTTCCAGTTGCTGATCAGGATGCACGGCGTCCATTTCAGCGTGTTCCCCGAGGCTGAACACGGCGTTCGCCAGCCAGCGCCAGTTGGCGCGCGGGCGAATCACTTCGATATCGCAGCCGACTTCGCCTTCATCGCTCAACAGCAGAGCGATATCGTCACCGCTATGGCTTAAGTTGAACCATAGCGGCGTTTCCGGCGCGAATGCAGGTTTGCCTTGTTCGCCATAGATGATCTCCGGTAGCGGGGAAAGCGTGTGCGAAAGCAATGCACGCCCCGCCAGCCAGCGTTCGCGTCGTGGACCTTGCGGTGCTTGCTCGCGTAAACCCGGTGGCAGTGGAGCTGCGCTTAAGGTCGAAACTTTCCCCAGAACTATCCGATACATATCAGGGCCAACGTTTAATGGAAAATGAAAGTGCGTATCGTATCACTTGTCGCCTCATCCCGGTAACCGACTTTTCGGTCTGCCTAGCCCCAGTAAAATCGCCAGTTTGCTACCGCCTTTGGTGGTTTCCATCCAGATTTTACACACGCTGGTTAATGGCACCGAAAGTAGCATCCCTACCGGGCCGAGCAGCCATCCCCAAATTAACAATGAAAGAAATACCACCATGGTGGACATCCCCAGGCGATGGCCCATCATCCGTGGTCGATGACCATATGGACCACTAAAAACAATGCGCCGACCAGAATACATGCGTAAACACCATTAAACAGCAGCACCTGAATCATTGGCGGTACGGCGGAAATTACCGCGCCGATATTGGGCACGTAGTTGAGCAAAAACGCCAGTACTGCCCACATCAGCGCAAACTGTACGCCCATTAGCGCCAGCCCCAGCCAGACGATGACACCTGTCCATAAACTGAGTAGCGTCTTTAACGCCAGATAATGCGAAACGCCTTTAAGTGCGCGGTGTAATCCTGCGATGTGAATCTGTGGGTTATTCAGCGCAAAACGCATTTTGTAAGGGACGTGGCGCACTTCAAACAGCATAAAAACTACGGTCATCACCAGCAAAAGCACGCTCGCCATTGCCCCGGAAAGCCCGATCATTAGCGCTGTGGTGAAGGTAACCACTTTTTCCGAGTCCATCCGCTGCAGCATTCGCTCCGGCGACATATGCAAATTAAGAAAAGGCAACATCTCCTGCAATTTAAAAAGTTTGCGCGTCAGCTCCTTATTAAACTTCGGCAGCATAGAGATAAATTCGTTAAACGATGCCGCCAGTACGCCGACTAGCGCGGTTAGTGCGATCAGCATCACCACCACTACAATCGTAATGGTAACGGGGCGTTGTACTCCCCGACGAATAAACCAGGTAACGAGCGGGTTGAGGACGATGGCAAAAAACAGCGCCAGTAACAGCTGCACAATGATATCTGCCGCTGCGTGAATGCCCGCGAGGATCACTACCAGCGAGGCCAACTTGAGCAGAATGTGCATGCCCGTTTTATCGGGTTGAGGGGTTTCCATTGGGGCTTCCTTGTGACTTTTTGTGTTAAGTGTAGCGGGAGTCACGTCAGCAATATTCTGATTCTTACTGCTGATTTTCACGTCAGCACGTGGTAAAAATGAAACACTGTTGTAAAAATGTGGTGATCCTCATGCCCGAACCCGTAGCCGAACCCGCGCTAAACGGATTGCGCCTGAATTTGCGCATTGTCTCCATTGTCATGTTTAACTTCGCCAGCTACCTCACCATCGGGTTGCCGCTCGCTGTATTACCGGGCTATGTCCATGATGTGATGGGCTTTAGCGCTTTCTGGGCAGGATTGGTTATCAGCCTGCAATATTTCGCCACCTTGCTGAGCCGTCCTCATGCCGGACGTTACGCCGATTTGCTGGGCCCCAAAAAGATTGTCGTCTTCGGTTTATGCGGCTGCTTTTTGAGCGGTCTGGGATATCTGACGGCAGGATTAACCGCCAGTCTGCCCGTCATCAGCCTGTTATTACTTTGCCTGGGACGCGTGATCCTTGGGATTGGGCAAAGTTTTGCCGGAACGGGATCGACCCTGTGGGGCGTTGGCGTGGTTGGCTCGCTGCATATCGGGCGAGTGATTTCGTGGAACGGCATTGTCACTTACGGGGCGATGGCGATGGGTGCGCCGTTAGGCGTCGTGTTTTATCACTGGGGCGGCTTGCAGGCGTTAGCGTTAATCATTATGGGCGTGGCGCTGGTGGCCATTTTGTTGGCGATCCCGCGTCCGACGGTAAAAGCCAGTAAAGGCAAACCGCTGCCGTTTCGCGCGGTGCTTGGGCGCGTCTGGCTGTACGGTATGGCACTGGCACTGGCTTCTGCCGGATTTGGCGTCATCGCCACCTTTATCACGCTGTTTTATGACGCTAAAAGTTGGGACGGTGCGGCTTTCGCGCTGACGCTGTTTAGCTGTGCGTTTGTCGGTACGCGTTTGTTATTCCCTAACGGCATTAACCGTATCGGCGGCTTAAACGTAGCGATGATTTGCTTTAGCGTTGAGATAATCGGCCTGCTACTGGTTGGCGTGGCGACTATGCCGTGGATGGCGAAAATCGGCGTCTTACTGGCGGGGGCAGGGTTTTCGCTGGTGTTCCCGGCATTAGGTGTAGTGGCGGTAAAAGCGGTTCCGCAGCAAAATCAGGGGGCGGCGCTGGCAACTTACACCGTATTTATGGATTTATCGCTTGGCGTGACCGGACCACTGGCTGGGCTGGTGATGAGCTGGGCGGGCGTACCGGTGATTTATCTGGCGGCGGCGGGACTGGTCGCAATCGCGTTATTACTGACGTGGCGATTAAAAAAACGGCCTCCGGAACACGTCCCTGAGGCCGCCTCATCATCTTAAAACTTACTGAATAACCAGCGTATTAATGATGTTTTCTGCGGTGGTCTGCGCTTTTTGCTGATCGTCAGCGGGCAGCGTAATTTGCATGGTCAGCAGTTGATTACCCACGTTACCCAGAATAACGGAAGAGTACGCCGTCTGGCCTTTCGCGGAGATAATACTGTCTAACTGCTGCATTTTGTGACCTTTCAGCTCAATGGCTTTATTGGTTACCACTTGCAGCTGCGGATCGCGGCTACGTTGCTGATCTTCCAGACGCTTCGCCAGCACCGCCAGATCTTCTTTCGGATCATCGCCCATGATGACGATGACTGCTTTCTGCCCGGTGGCGTCGGACCAGACATGCATGTTATTGGCCTGCGTTCCCAGCTTACCGCTCTGGTCGGTCATATCCGCTGGCAGCGAGAAACTTAACTTGCCATCAAGCAGGTTGACGGGATTCCCGGTAGCGTTATTTTCCGCGACCGAACCCTGCGCCGTAGCGTTAGTGTCTTTATCATCACAGGCCGCAAGCCCCATAACCAGCAGGCCAATTCCGACATATTTAACCAGATTGCGCATTGACTTCTTCCTTTCGATAAACGGCCATAACGGCTCATTCATCCATCTTATCACAACTCTGATAACGAACCTTTAACTCGCCTGCAAAGCGTTGATTTCGGATTTATCTGCCAGTCTTTTCAACAGCATATTGAGTAATACGCCATACATTGGCAGGAAGAAAACGATACTGATTAACACTTTGAAACAGTAATCGACCAGCGCGATTTCCATCCAGTGTTCAGCCATAAAGGCATCCGGGCTACGCCAGAAGGCAATGAAGAAAAAGGCCAGCGTGTCGCTGACGTTACCGAACAGTGTGGACGCTGTCGGTGCCAGCCACCAGCGGCGACTCTGACGCAGGCGGTTAAAAACGTGCACGTCGAGGATCTGTCCCAGCGCGTAGGCCATGAAACTGGCGGTGGCGATACGGGCGACAAACAGGTTGAAGTGGGCGAGTGCGCCGAATCCCTGCCAGGAACCCATATAGAATAGCGACGAGATGACGTAGGAGATCAGCAACGCCGGGATCATCACCGCAAAGATGATACGACGGGCCAGCGGTGCGCCAAAAATACGCACGGTCAGGTCGGTAGCAAGGAAAATAAACGGGAAGCTAAACGCGCCCCAGGTGGTATGGAAACCCAAAATGGAGACGGGAAGCTGAACCAGATAGTTACTGGAGGTGATCACCAGCAGATGAAATAACGATAACCAGAACAACGCCTTATAGCGTTGAGTTTGCGAGAAAACGTTCATATTGTACCTTTTTGATTAACCATTGGGGTGAGGGAACCCAATACGTACGACACGTCTGTTACCTTAACATAATAACGTGCTTACCCTTTTTTCGAGCCGCCGCATGATACTGCTTTACGTTGACAATGCAATGGTTAATTTTCACGCAATCGTTAACCTGGTTTGCTTACGGACTCACAGGGCGTAAACTAGCGCCGTTTTTTTATGTGATGAGAAGAAAATGACCGATCTCTTTTCCAGCCCTGACCACACACTCGACGCACTTGGCCTGCGCTGCCCGGAACCCGTAATGATGGTGCGCAAAACTGTGCGCAATATGCAGCCCGGCGAAACGTTGCTGATTATCGCCGACGATCCGGCCACTACCCGCGATATTCCTGGGTTTTGTACCTTTATGGAACACGAACTGGTTGCGAAAGAGACGGATGGACTGCCTTATCGTTATTTGATTCGTAAAGGCGGTTGATGGGGGCTGATTGGCTTCGATGCCGCCTTTTCCCCTCACCCTAACCCTCTCCCCAGAGGGGCGAGGGGACCGATCGCGCTCAATGTTGCGATCGGTTTGCCTTATCTCCTGCGCAACAATCTTAACGCATTCGCTGTCACCAGCACCGTCGCACCCGTATCTGCCAGCACCGCCAGCCATAGTCCGGTCATCCCTAAAAGCGTGGTGACGAGGAAGATCCCTTTCAGTCCCAGCGCAATGGTGATGTTCTGGCGGATATTGGCGTGAGTGGCGCGTGCCAGTTCAATCATTTGCACCAGGCCGCGCAGGTGGTTATGGGTTAATGCTGCATCAGCGGTTTCCAGCGCCACGTCTGTGCCACTGCCCATTGCAATCCCAATGGCGGCAGCTTTCATCGCTGGCGCGTCGTTAATACCGTCACCGACCATCGCCAGCGGCGCATGTTGATTCAGCTCGGTCACCGCTTTGACTTTATATTCCGGCAACAGGCCCGCTTTAAACTCCAGCCCCAGCTCCCCGGCAATTGCCGCCGCTGCGCGTGGATTATCGCCGGTGAGGATCACCCCTTTGACGCCCAGCGCGTTCAGTTCACTGATGGCAGTTGCAGCATCGGCGCGCAGGGTATCCTGCAATGCAATGATACCCAGCACGTCATCATTACGTACTACCAGCACAACCGTTTGCCCGGCGCTTTCCAGTTCATTAATCAAACCAGCAAATGCATCAGCGGGATGTTTCCCGGCAGCGCATATCAACACGCGCTCACCGTTAACCTGCGCTTCAATGCCAGACCCGACCAGCGCCCGCTGTGATTCGGCGGCGGGAATGGCGAGTGCAGCAACCTGTGCTTCGCGCACGATGGCCTGCGCCAGTGGATGCGTCGCGCTTTGCTCGACCGCCGCCGCCAGTGTCAGCAGTTCAGATTCACTAATACCCGTTGCCGGATGAATCGCGGTAACGCGCGGTTTACCGACGGTCAGCGTACCGGTTTTATCAAACGCCACCTGAGTAACACGACCTAGTTGTTCCAGCGCCGCTCCGCCTTTAATCAACGCCCCACGACGCGCTGCTGCCGCCAGCCCGGAGGTAATCGCCGCGGGCGTGGAGATAACTAACGCACACGGGCAGCCAATCAGCAGCAGCGTCAGGCCTTTATAAATCCACTCCTGCCAGCTGGCGGCAAACAGCAGCGGTGGCACCAGCGTCACCAGCAGGGCGACGGCCATAATCGCTGGCGTATAAATACGGCTGAAACGGTCGATAAACCGCTCAATGGGGGCGCGGCGCTCTTCGGCTTCTTCGATCAGTTTCAGAATCCGGTCAATGGCGCTGGCACCCGGTTCTGACAGCACTTCCAGCGTTACCAGACGGTCTACGCTGGTGGCTCCTGCAGGAACTTTATCGCCCGTCGCGCGCTCCACCGGAATGGATTCTCCGGTCAGGGCGCTTTCATCAAAACTGGCAAACGGTGAGAGCAGTTTACCGTCGGCAGGCAAACGCCCACCTGCGGCGACTTCAATCACATCGCCAGGCCGCAGGCTGTTAATCGCCACCTCTTCCCGCTCACCGTTACGCAGGCGCGTGGCGGTTTCTGGTTTCAGCGCCATTAACGCGCTAACGCCCTGACGCGCGCGGCTGGCGGCCCAGCCTTCCAGTCGTTCACCAATCAAAAACAGCAGCAACACCATCGCAGCTTCAGCCGTTGCGCCAATAAACAGTGCACCAATAGCGGCTACGCTCATTAAGGTTTCAATGGCGAAGTAGCTGCCGGATTTGATCAGCCGTAATGCCTGATGAGCAATCGGGTACAGCCCAACCAGCGTGGTCGCGATAAACGCCAGTTGCCCGAACGGATGATTGAACTGCTCCAGACCCCAGCTGATTGCCATCATCACGATTAGTGTAATCAGCGGCAGATTCTCTTTCAGGCGCGATGCTTGTGGCTCGTCGGCGGCCTGCTCATCGCGCAGGGAATAGCCCGCTTTTTGCACCGCAGATTCAACTTGTGCACGAATGTCATTGTCGGCATCAACCACCAGTTTTTCGGTGGCGAACAACACCTGCACCTGATTCACACCTGCAAGCTGGCGCACGGCATTTTCTACCTTGCGCGCACAGGCGGCGCAGTCCATGCCACTGACTTTCCAGCTATAGCGGGTGCCGGAGACGTTTTCAGAGAGCGTTGGCGAGCTGGAGCATGCGCCGTCGCAGCAACAGTCGTTGGCGTTCTGTACCGTGGTTAGCGGTTTGAACGCAGCAAATTGAGGGGCTTTCTTGCCGTGATTGTCAGGTGTCGACATGGCATACTCCGGTTAAGTTTTTTCTCATTAACCGAAGGATACACTCTGGAGTCGACTCTAGAGTCAAGTTTTATCAGAAATACAGTGAGCGGACGATGAGGAAGTGACCGGCAAAGTAGCAGGCCGCAGCAATCGCGTTATCCGCACGGAAGCGTCGGCGATAGTGGCTCCCCAGCCAGACAAAGTTACTGATAAACAGCAACGAAGCGCCAACAAACGCAGAGAGCGCCGGAGCGGTCGGACGGAAGAACCACAGTTCACCTGCCAGCCACACCATCACCAGCGTCATGCCGATAAACGTGCAGATAGGCCAACGATACTCTTCCAGCCGCGTCCAGATAATCGCCAGTAACAGCGCACCCAGAACCAGCAACACCAGTGGCAGAGGCCAGAAGAAAGAGAGCGTCATCTGACTGGCGAAATAGATGGTGTACAGCAGGTGCGAGAGGAAAAACGCGCCGATGGCGTACATCAGACGTTGACGTGGCAACAGGGTTAGCGCATCGCCCAGCAGTGAGGCGCACAGCCCTGCCAGCACCAGATAGCTAATGGCGTCGAACATCGGCGCTTGCCAGGCCAGTAACAGCAGGAGAAGAAGGGTTAACGGTTTAAACACCCAGCGTTGCCAGGTTGGCCCACGATACGATGCATCCACAGATAGCCATGCGGAAAGACAGACAGCGATAAACGACCAAAGCATCTTAGTTCCTTGAATTCGTTATTTTTTCGTAAGCGGAATGCCTACGGTCTTGCTTCCAGTTTAGTGGCGAGGGTGGACGGATGACAACACCATAACTAGCAGGGTATGCTTATTTCCGCATTTTCCGATGAGGGATAAAGATGAGCAAACCACCTCTTTTCTTTATTGTTATCATTGGCTTAATTGTCGTCGCCGCATCGTTTCGTTTTATGCAACAGCGACGGGAAAAAGCTGATAATGATATGGCTCCGCTCCAGCAAAAGCTGGTGGTGGTGAGCAACAAGCGGGAAAAACCGATTAACGATCGCCGTTCGCGCCAGCAGGAAGTGACTCCGGCAGGCACCAGTATGCGCTATGAGGCAAGCTTCAAACCGCAAAGCGGAGGAATGGAGCAGACGTTTCGCCTCGACGCCCAGCAGTACCATGCCCTGACAGTGGGCGATAAAGGTACGCTGAGCTATAAAGGAACGCGCTTTGTTAGCTTTGTTGGCGAACAATAAGGTTATTTTTTAACTTTAAATTTCTTCTGCCAGACCAGCAGTTCAAACACGCCGAAAAGGAAAATCCGCACCTTTTCGGCGGTGGTCATCTGCGGGCCATCTTTCGGTAAAGTGGATTTCAATAGCGCCAGCTGCATACCATGCATCAGCACGGTAAAAATCAGCGCCACGTTAACGAAAATATTCAGCGGGCGCGGGAAGGGATGCACCAGATTGAGGATTAAAAATCCCCAAACGCAGAGCATTAACAAACGACCAATATTAATCAGCATCACTTTCTCCTTGTGCTTCGCGTTGATACAGCCGATAAGCCACCTGACCCGCCACTTTTTCCCGATGTAATGACCAGTTTGCCGGAACAGTGGGCAGACCGTTTTCGACTTCGCTTTCGACATAAATCAGGGCTTCGTCAGCCAGCCAGCCGTTATCTTCCAGTAAATTTATCGTCTCTTCTAACAAGCCACGGCGGAACGGTGGATCGACAAACACGATATTATGCGGTGTACCTTTTTGCGCCAGGAATGACATCGCGTTGCTGTTCACCACGCGTGCATTGCCTGCTTTTAGTGTCGCCAGATTCTTAATTAACTGCTGAGAAACCGCGCGATCCATCTCAATCAACGTGGCCCCCGCAGCGTAGCGCGATAACGCTTCCAGTCCCAGCGCGCCGCTCCCGGCGAAGCAATCCAGACATTGGGCGTCAACAATGACCGGAGCCAGCCAGTTAAACAATGTTTCGCGTACGCGGTCGGTGGTGGGGCGCAGACCTGGGCTATCAGGAACCGGGAGTTTACGGCCTCGCCACTGCCCGCCAATAATGCGGATTTGGCCGCTGCCGGAATGATTCGGTTTTTTCATGATAAATTGCTCAATCCGCCAGATAACACATACTTGCAGGCGGTGATGTGAATTAAGTTAAGTGATAGACTATTTCATCATTTTTTTAGCTGCTATGTACATAGCGTTAACGCTGTGCCATGAAGCAACAGCGAGGAGTGTAGTCGCAAATGGCGAAAGAAAAAAAACGTGGCTTTTTTTCCTGGCTGGGCTTTGGTCAAAAAGAGCAGACCCCGGAAAAAGAGACAGAAGTTCAGAATGAACAACCGGTTGTAGAAGAAATCGTTCAGGCGCAAGAGCCTGCGAAGGCTTCTGAACAAGCCGTCGAAGAGCAACCGCAGGCGCATACTGAAGCCGAGGCGGAAACTTTTGCTGCCGACGTTGTGGAAGTCACTGAACAGGTTGCTGAAAGTGAAAAAGCGCAGCCTGAAGCGGAAGTCGTTGCACAGCCGGAACCGGTCGTAGAAGAAACGCCGGAGCCAGTGGCTATCGAACGTGAAGAGCTGCCGTTGCCGGAAGACGTCAACGCCGAAGAGGTTTCGCCAGAAGAGTGGCAGGCTGAAGCGGAAACCGTAGAGATTGTCGAAGCGGCGGAAGAAGAAGCGGCTAAAGAAGAAATCACCGACGAAGAGCTGGAAGCACAGGCGCTGGCTGCCGAAGCGGCAGAAGAGGCGGTGATGGTGGTTCCTCCGGTAGAAGAGCAGCCGGTGGAAGAAATCGCTCAGGAGCAGGAAAAACCGACCAAAGAAGGTTTCTTCGCGCGCCTGAAACGCAGCCTGTTAAAAACCAAAGAAAATCTCGGTTCCGGATTTATCAGCCTGTTCCGCGGTAAAAAAATCGACGATGATCTGTTTGAGGAGCTGGAAGAACAGCTGTTGATCGCCGATGTGGGCGTGGAAACCACACGTAAAATTATCACCAATCTGACGGAAGGCGCATCCCGCAAGCAGCTTCGTGATGCCGAGGCGCTCTATGGCCTGCTGAAAGAAGAGATGGGCGAGATTCTGGCGAAAGTCGATGAGCCGCTGAATGTTGAAGGTAAAACGCCGTTCGTGATCCTGATGGTGGGCGTCAACGGTGTGGGTAAAACTACGACGATTGGTAAGCTGGCACGTCAGTTTGAGCTGCAGGGTAAATCGGTGATGCTGGCGGCGGGCGATACTTTCCGTGCAGCAGCGGTTGAACAGCTTCAGGTCTGGGGTCAGCGCAACAATATTCCGGTGATTGCCCAGCATACCGGTGCGGATTCCGCCTCTGTTATCTTCGACGCCATTCAGGCAGCTAAAGCGCGTAATATCGACGTCCTGATTGCCGATACCGCCGGACGCCTGCAGAACAAATCGCACCTGATGGAAGAGTTGAAGAAAATCGTCCGCGTGATGAAGAAACTCGACGTTGAAGCGCCGCATGAAGTTATGCTGACTATTGATGCCAGTACCGGGCAGAATGCGGTAAGCCAGGCCAAACTGTTCCACGAAGCCGTTGGCTTAACCGGCATCACGCTAACGAAACTGGACGGCACGGCGAAAGGCGGGGTAATTTTCTCGGTGGCTGACCAGTTTGGTATCCCTATCCGCTACATTGGTGTCGGCGAACGTATTGAGGATTTGCGTCCGTTTAAGGCGGACGACTTTATAGAGGCACTTTTGCCCGAGAGGATTAACAATGATTCGCTTTGAACATGTCAGCAAGGCTTATCTCGGTGGGAGACAGGCGCTGCAGGGCGTTACGTTCCATATGCAGCCGGGTGAGATGGCGTTTCTGACCGGTCATTCCGGCGCAGGGAAAAGTACCCTCCTGAAGCTGATCTGTGGGATTGAGCGGCCCAGCGCCGGGAAAATCTGGTTTAGCGGCCATGACATCACGCGTCTGAAAAACCGTGAAGTTCCGTTTCTGCGCCGCCAGATTGGCATGATTTTCCAGGATCACCATCTACTGATGGACCGTACTGTCTACGATAACGTGGCGATCCCGCTGATTATCGCTGGTGCCAGCGGTGACGATATTCGTCGCCGGGTGTCGGCGGCACTGGATAAAGTCGGGCTACTGGACAAAGCGAAGAACTTCCCTATTCAGCTTTCCGGCGGTGAACAACAGCGTGTTGGCATTGCCCGCGCGGTGGTGAATAAGCCCGCGGTACTGCTGGCGGACGAACCGACCGGTAACCTGGACGACGCGTTGTCGGAAGGGATTCTACGTCTGTTTGAAGAGTTTAACCGCGTTGGGGTAACCGTATTGATGGCAACGCACGACATCAACCTGATTTCACGGCGTTCCTATCGCATGCTCACCCTGAGCGATGGTCACTTGCATGGAGGCGTGGGCCATGAATAAGCGCGATGCAATCAATCATATTCGGCAGTTTGGTGGGCGTCTGGATCGCTTCCGTAAATCGGTCGGCGGCTCAGGCGACGGCGGTCGTAACGCACCGAAACGCGCGAAATCCTCGCCAAAACCGGTAAATCGCAAAACCAACGTTTTCAACGAACAGGTGCGCTATGCCTTCCACGGCGCATTGCAGGATCTGAAAAGCAAACCGTTCGCCACGTTTTTAACGGTGATGGTTATCGCCATCTCCCTGACGCTGCCCAGCGTCTGTTATATGGTGTACAAAAACGTTAATCAGCGGCGACGCAGTATTATCCGTCACCGCAAATCACTGTTTACTTGCAAAAAACGCTGGACGATGACGCCGCTGCGGGCGTGGTGGCACAGTTGCAGGCCGAGCAAGGCGTGGAGAAAGTGAACTATCTTTCTCGTGAAGACGCACTGGGCGAGTTCCGTAACTGGTCTGGTTTTGGTGGTGCGCTGGATATGCTGGAAGAAAACCCGCTTCCGGCAGTGGCGGTGGTGATCCCGAAACTCGATTTTCAGGGGACGGAATCACTCAATACGCTGCGTGATCGTATCACGCAGATTAACGGCATTGACGAAGTGCGGATGGATGACAGCTGGTTTGCCCGTCTGGCGGCGTTGACCGGGCTGGTCGGGCGCGTTTCGGCGATGATCGGCGTGTTGATGGTGGCGGCAGTGTTCCTCGTCATCGGCAACAGCGTACGTCTGAGCATCTTTGCTCGCCGTGACTCCATCAACGTGCAGAAACTGATTGGTGCGACGGATGGTTTCATCCTTCGCCCGTTCCTGTATGGTGGCGCACTGCTGGGATTTTCTGGCGCATTGTTGTCATTAATTTTGTCAGAAATTCTGGTGCTGCGATTGTCATCGGCGGTTGCGGAAGTGGCACAGGTTTTCGGAACGAATTTTGATATCAATGGTTTATCGTTCGATGAATGCCTGCTATTGCTGCTGGTATGCTCGATGATTGGCTGGGTGGCAGCGTGGCTTGCCACGGTACAACATTTACGCCACTTTACGCCTGAATAATAAAAGCGTGTTATACTCTTTCCCTGCAATGGGTTCCGTAGCAGGGAAAGAGATCCCGTTGTCTCTTCCCGGTATTTCATCTCTATGTCACATTTTGTGCGTAATTTATTCACAAGCTTGCATTGAACTTGTGGATAAAATCACGGTCTGATAAAACAGTGAATGATAACCTCGTTGCTCTTAAGCTCTGGCACAGTTGTTGCTACCACTGAAGCGCCAGAAGATATCGATTGAGAGGATTTGAATGACTGACAAAATGCAAAGTTTAGCTTTAGCCCCAGTTGGCAACCTGGATTCCTACATCCGGGCAGCTAACGCGTGGCCGATGTTGTCGGCTGACGAGGAGCGGGCGCTGGCTGAAAAGCTGCATTACCATGGCGATCTGGAAGCAGCTAAAACGCTGATCCTGTCTCACCTGCGGTTTGTTGTTCATATTGCTCGTAATTATGCGGGCTATGGCCTGCCACAGGCGGATTTGATTCAGGAAGGTAACATCGGCCTGATGAAAGCAGTGCGCCGTTTCAACCCGGAAGTGGGTGTGCGCCTGGTCTCCTTCGCCGTTCACTGGATCAAAGCAGAGATCCACGAATACGTTCTGCGTAACTGGCGTATCGTCAAAGTTGCGACCACCAAAGCGCAGCGCAAACTGTTCTTCAACCTGCGTAAAACTAAGCAGCGTCTAGGCTGGTTTAACCAGGATGAAGTCGAAATGGTGGCCCGTGAACTGGGCGTAACCAGCAAAGACGTTCGTGAGATGGAATCACGTATGGCGGCACAGGACATGACCTTTGATCTGTCTTCCGACGACGATTCCGACAGCCAGCCGATGGCACCGGTGCTCTATCTGCAGGATAAATCATCTAACTTTGCCGACGGCATCGAAGATGATAACTGGGAAGAGCAGGCGGCAAACCGTCTGACCGACGCGATGCAAGGTCTGGACGAACGCAGCCAGGACATCATCCGCGCGCGCTGGCTGGACGAAGACAACAAGTCCACGTTGCAGGAACTGGCTGACCGTTACGGTGTTTCCGCTGAACGTGTACGCCAGCTGGAAAAGAACGCGATGAAAAAACTGCGCGCTGCTATAGAAGCGTAATTTCCGCTATTAAGCAGAGAACCCTGGATGAGAGTCCGGGGTTTTTGTTTTTTGGGCCTCTACAATAATCAATTCCCCCTCCGGCAAAACGTCAATCCCCACGCAGATTGTTAATAAACTGTCAAAATAGCTATTCCAATATCATAAAAATGGGGTATGTTTTAGCAGAGTATGCTGCTAAAGCACGGGTAGTCATGCATAAAACGAAATAAAGTGCTAAATCACAACACCACAACACACGTAATAACCAGAAGAATGGGGATTCTCAGGATGAATATAAAGGGTAAAGCGTTACTGGCAGGATGTATCGCGCTGGCATTCAGCAATATGGCTCTGGCAGAAGATATTAAAGTCGCGGTCGTGGGCGCAATGTCCGGTCCGGTTGCGCAGTACGGTGACCAGGAGTTTACCGGCGCAGAGCAGGCGGTTGCGGATATCAACGCTAAAGGCGGCATTAAAGGCAACAAACTGCAAATCGTAAAATATGACGATGCCTGTGACCCGAAACAGGCGGTTGCGGTGGCGAACAAAGTCGTTAACGACGGCATTAAATATGTGATTGGTCACCTCTGTTCTTCATCAACGCAGCCTGCGTCTGATATCTACGAAGACGAAGGCATTTTAATGATCACCCCAGCGGCAACCGCGCCGGAGCTGACCGCCCGTGGCTATCAGCTGATCCTGCGCACCACCGGCCTGGACTCCGACCAGGGGCCGACGGCGGCGAAATATATTCTTGAGAAAGTGAAACCGCAGCGTATTGCTATCGTTCACGACAAACAGCAATACGGCGAAGGTCTGGCGCGAGCGGTGCAGGACGGCCTGAAGAAAGGCAATGCTAACGTGGTGTTCTTTGATGGTATCACCGCCGGGGAAAAAGATTTCTCAACGCTGGTGGCGCGTCTGAAAAAAGAGAATATCGACTTCGTTTACTACGGCGGTTATCACCCGGAAATGGGGCAAATCCTGCGTCAGGCACGCGCGGCAGGGCTGAAAACTCAGTTTATGGGGCCGGAAGGTGTGGCTAACGTTTCGCTGTCTAACATTGCGGGCGAATCAGCGGAAGGGCTGCTGGTGACCAAGCCGAAGAACTACGATCAGGTTCCGGCGAACAAACCCATTGTTGACGCCATCAAAGCGAAAAAACAGGACCCAAGCGGCGCATTCGTTTGGACCACCTACGCCGCGCTGCAATCTTTGCAGGCGGGCCTGAATCAGTCTGACGATCCGGCTGAGATCGCCAAATACCTGAAAGCGAACTCCGTGGATACCGTGATGGGTCCGCTGACGTGGGATGAGAAAGGTGATCTGAAAGGCTTTGAGTTCGGCGTATTTGACTGGCACGCCAACGGCACGGCGACCGATGCGAAGTAATCATTAATCGGCAACTTTGGGTTGCCGCCAAATTGCTAATATCGAGTACGTTGCTTCATGCCGGATGCGGCGTAAACGCCTTATCCGGCCTACAAGATCCAAAGAAATCAGTAAATTGCAACACACATTGTAGGCCTGATAAGCGTAGCGCATCAGGCAATTTCTCGTTGGTCATCACTTTTGAAATCAACTTGACGATTAACGCTTCTCCCAGCCGCCCTGTTGCGCCGTAAATCCCAGTGCCTGCATAAACGCCGTCATCACACCGCGATCTTCCACGCCTGCATCCGCCATCCACCAGCATGAAACGCCAGGATTGTTACGCAAAACCTCTTCCAGCAGATATTGCCCCACACCGCGACGTCGGGTGACTTCCCGCACACGCAGGGAATCCAGTGCTCCCTCGGTGCCGCTTAAGGTTACCCGTACGGCAGCGAGCAGGCGCTCGTTAAAACGCGCGGCGTAGATACGGTGGTTATCGTCAACCTGTAAAGAGGAAGGGGAATACTCCGGCCAGATCTTTTGCAGGTCAATCCGGTCCTGGTCGCTAAAGTTTTCTAATCGAATGATGGTCAGCTTCATGGGTAACCCGTGTAAATCACAAAAGTGGAACCAGTGTAGCGAAATAATTTAATCGGAGGCTTTCTCTTTTTTATTTCTTTTGGCAGGTGATTAATTTTTTAACAGCAATAATTACAAAGTTAAAACATTAGAGAATGAAAAATACCCAGCATAATCCCCTGAATGGTAGTGAATTATTCCGCCCTTTGTGCCGTTATTTTATGCTGACAAAGGGTAATGCTGCCAACTTACTGATTTAGTGTATGATGGTGATTTTAAGGTGCTTGCGTGGCTTCCATTTCCATCAGATGTCCTTCCTGCTCCGCTACTGAAGGCGTGGTGCGTAACGGCAAAAGCACTGCCGGACATCAGCGCTATCTCTGCTCTCATTGCCGTAAAACATGGCAACTACAGTTCACTTACACCGCCTCTCAGCCCGGTACGCACCAGAAA
>NZ_MIIV01000309.1:0-1023 GCF_001743015.1 Shigella sp. FC1567 | reverse complement strand
CTAATCCACCACTCTGATCGAGGTTCACAGTACTGCGCATACGATTACCGGGTCATACAGGAGCAGTCTGGTCTGAAAACATCAATGTCGCGTAAAGGTAACTGTTACGACAACGCTCCGATGGAAAGCTTCTGGGGAACGCTGAAAAATGAGAGCCTGAGCCACTATCGTTTTAATAACCGGGATGAAGCCATCTCAGTAATACGGGAATACATTGAGATTTTCTACAATCGTCAGCGTCGTCACTCTCGTCTGGGGAATATCTCCCCGGCAGCCTTCAGGGAAAAATATCATCAGATGACTGCTCAAAAAAAGAACAAATGGTAGTGTCCGCTATTGCCAGTACACCTCACACACCCGGCAGAACGGGGAAGTCATATTCCCCGTTCTGTGTGGTGACATGGCTGAAAACACTTTTCAGAATCCCTGCACGGTTGTGTATGGAGGTTAGTGTAATGGTTGCGCCGTCCAGCGGTTCTCCCGTGGGCGTTTTAATCACACCTTTAAGCTGCGGCATCGGGACGCTCCGGCCAGTTGATGGCGTTATATGTGGCTTTATCTGTGATGGTGCTGAAATCCATCGCCTGCAGCGATTTCGCGTAAATACGACAGGCTTTCAGCTTTTCTTTATCTTCGTCGCTGATTAACCCCAGCAGCAGGTCTTCTTCCCATTCCCCTGTCCGGGCACTGACCTGAGCCAGAAGGGCATCACGCTCATCTTCCGCTTTGAGTCTGTAGTCAAAGACAAATTCATCATTGCGGTAAAACCAGTAACCCGGCGCGGTAATGCGGCGGTTGGCGGTAATATCAGGAACTTCAATAACACTGGCGTTACGGGGTTCAATGCCTGTCACATCCTTACCGACCCACACCACGCGCCCGTCTCCGGTGTAAGCTATTTTAATTGTGTCGCTGGCGAAATTCTTCGTAAGCGTCAACGGAGCACCGTATTGACGCTTATTTATTGGTGAGTGCTACGTTCCATGGCAGGAGTTCGTCAACACGGTTGGAAGGCCATTCCGG
>NZ_MIIV01000308.1:0-1041 GCF_001743015.1 Shigella sp. FC1567 | reverse complement strand
GGGGTTGTCGAAGCTCACCAGATTTTCACCAGGATGCACGTCATACTCTTTTTTCTCCGGAGGCAGTGCCAGCATGGACTGCTGCTCTTCGAGCCAGCGATCACAGGGACGGGCCTGGATTGTTTCATGCTTTCGTTGGTTAGCGACATCGTGCAGCCAGCGCAGACCGTGGCGGTTGGCTGTTTCAACATCGACAGTGCTCCCCATCGGGCGCAGGCGAGTCATTAGTGGGATGTAAAAACTGTTCCATCCGTTCCACCTTACCTTTAGTCTGTGCCCTGAAGGGGCGACACAGTCGGGGAGAGAAGCCCATCTCCTTACCGAACTGCCACAGCGAAGGATGGAACCGGTGCTGACCGGTCTGATATGCGTCACGTTGCAGAACCACAGTTTTCATATTGTCATACAACACTTCGCGCGGCACACCACCAAAGAAGCGGAACGCATTACGATGGCAGGTCTCCAGCGTGTCATAACGCATATTGTCAGTGAATTCGATGTACAACATTCGGCTGTATCCGGGAACAGCAACGAACACGTGAAGCGGTGAGCGACCATTACGCATAGTGCCCCAGTCAACCTGCATCTGTCGTCCGGGTTCAGTTTCGAACCGAACGGCAGGCTCCTGCTCCTGAGGAACCGAGAGAGAACGAATGAATGCCCTGAGAATGGTCATTCCGCCACGATATCCCTGGTCTCTGATCTCGCGAGCGATTACCGTTGCCGGGATTTTGTAAGGATGAGCATCGGCGATGCGTTGACGAATATAATCCCGGTATTCATCCAGGAGTGAAGCAACAGCAGGTCGCGGCGTATATTTTGGCGGCTCAGATTTTGCCTGCAAATAACGTTTAACGGTATTGCGGGAGAGCCCCAGTTCTCTGGCAATCGCCCGGCTACTCATTCCCTGCTTGTGCAGGATTTTAATTTCCATAACTGTCTCAAAAGTGACCATAAGCTCTCCTGAATCAGGAGAGCAGATTACCCCCTGGATCTGATTTCAGGCGTTGGGTGTGGATCACTATTGCACCGTTCGTGACA
>NZ_MIIV01000307.1:0-1088 GCF_001743015.1 Shigella sp. FC1567 | reverse complement strand
TCACTGTCGTTCTCAAAATCGGTGGAGCTGCATGACAAGGTCATCGGGCATTATCTGAACATAAAACACTATCAGTAAGTTGGAGTCATTACCGAGATTTTCACACAAAATAACGTTACACGCTACCTTGTGTGGTCCAGATGTTCCTTCCACACGACCGTTGCGGCCTTTATACGGCTGCCCTGCCAGGCTGCTGGCTGAATAACCAATCCGTTCGTCCGGTTCAATGGCGGCCATCAGGTTCTGCTCCGCAATGTACTACGAATGCGCTTCCTGTCCTGGATGGCCAGCATGGTCCAGAACATCTCCATCATTTATCAGCAATCTTCCTGCTCATTTCATCCCGCCATGCAGCAGCAGAGGATTCGACCATGTCATGGGGAAGCACATCACCGCATTCGAGTTGCTGACGGCCTGCCGCAACCTGGTCACGGAACCAAGAATTGTGCTGCCGTTCAACGGTCTGGCGCATAAAATCCCGGATTAACTGAGAGCCATTACGGTCCATGCTTTTTGCAGCGGCCATAAAAGCATCCTTCAGTTCTGCGTCGATTCTTACACTCATATTAACCTGTGCCATTTGCCACCTCGTCATTACCACGTATATACACAGTATATAACTGTTCAGATATCGTCACCAGGATATGCCGCGCCAGCGGCATGTAAGGCGGCACTCCGTTGTTGCATATGGCAGAGGAGTAAAACCGCCGAAGCCCGGCGTAAGCCGGTACGTATTGACAGGTTTCACCTGTCCTATCACTGGCGCTGACAGTTTTATGCGATGTGATTATGAATGGTGCAGTTGTGAGCCGTTTTCAGACAATCGCAGGGCCAGTACCTCGTCAGTCAGCTGACGGTAAATCTGCTGTTCAGTCTCACGCATCACCTGTGCACCGGCTTCCCTCTCCGCATCCGCATCACCGCTCAGACCTGATGCTTTCAGCCGGTCAGCCACCCTCTGAGGGTACTCATTCTCCAGCATCTCATATTTCTGCTCTTCTGCCTGCGCCCAGCGGTCAGCTTCCGTACGCTTCAGTACAGCATGCCATGGTCCCCAGAGGGAGAACCAGTCCTTAAATTCATTCTCT
>NZ_MIIV01000306.1:0-1106 GCF_001743015.1 Shigella sp. FC1567 | reverse complement strand
TTTCTGGTGCGTACCGGGCTGAGAGGCGGTGTAAGTGAACTGTAGTTGCCATGTTTTACGGCAATGAGAGCAGAGATAGCGCTGATGTCCGGCAGTGCTTTTGCCGTTACGCACCACGCCTTCAGTAGCGGAGCAGGAAGGACATCTGATGGAAATGGAAGCCACGCAAGCACCTTAAAATCACCATCATACACTAAATCAGTAAGTTGGCAGCATTACCAAGCTAACTATATAAATAAACATAACCATGCCGTTGTGTTCGCCCTTCGATTAGCACCTCTGGTTTTCTTTCTTAGCTGAACAATCTGGTTATAGCGTGCGGACTGACCGTTAATTTTCTCCATCTTACTGGATAACACACCATGAGCTGCTACCTTTAAAACACCTGAATGTCAACAGGTTAACTCGTGCCATATCGTTATAATCCCTTTGATATTAGATGCAAATTAAGGTCATATATAGCCTTATCGATAACATGGTTAATTTTAAGGATAAGAATATGCCTGCTGTAATAGATAAAGCCCTGGATTTCATTGGTGCCATGGATGTATCAGCGCCAACACCAAGTTCGATGAATGAAAGCACAGCGAAGGGAATCTTTAAATATTTAAAAGAACTGGGAGTACCCGCGAGTGCCGCTGATATTACGGCGCGAGTGACCAGGAAGGCTGGAACCCTGGGTTCACGGAAAAAATGGTTGGATGGGCAAAAAAAATGGAGTTTGGTGAACGCACTGTAATTAAAAATCCTGAATACTTTTCAACATATATGCAGGAAGAACTAAAAGCACTGGTCTGAGTTTAATTTATATCAGCATAAATGGGTCAGGACGCTTTTAATCACATATAAAAAGCGTCCTTTTTCTCACAATCAAATAATCATCGGCGGTAATGCTGCCAACTTACTGATTTAGTGTATGATGGTGATTTTAAGGTGCTTGCGTGGCTTCCATTTCCATCAGATGTCCTTCCTGCTCCGCTACTGAAGGCGTGGTGCGTAACGGCAAAAGCACTGCCGGACATCAGCGCTATCTCTGCTCTCATTGCCGTAAAACATGGCAACTACAGTTCACTTACACCGCCTCTCAGCCCGGTACGCACCAGAAA
>NZ_MIIV01000305.1:0-1107 GCF_001743015.1 Shigella sp. FC1567 | reverse complement strand
GCTGGCCGCTGTATGAATCACGCCTGAAGGGAAAGCTGCACGTTATCAGCAAGCGTTACACTCAGCGCATTGAGCGACATAATCTGAATCTGAGACAACATCTGGCAAGGCTGGGACGGAAGTCACTGTCGTTCTCAAAATCGGTGGAGCTGCATGACAAGGTCATCGGGCATTATCTGAACATAAAACACTATCAGTAAGTTGGAGTCATTACCGCCGGCCGTACCCCAGCGAAAAACTGATATGCGCGCCAACGGGTATAATGACTATCCACCAGTACTCACCTCCGACTACTGAGACTAACAAAACGCCCAGCCAGGGGAGCATAAGATCAGCCAACCAACCCGATCCCATCTGGTGAAATTGATAATCTGCCAGATGCAGCGCGATTATCCAGCCAACCAGGATTAATAAACCGGGTACTAAAAAAAGACATTGTCGCCAGACGGCTATTTCTCTTTTTTCTGGTGCACTATCGCCTGCCCATACTCGCCCCGAGAAAAATAGCATTAATGCGCCCAGCGCCAGCATAAAAATGTTGAGCAGAAGGTAACTTGTTGGCGTGATAAGGATATTACAAACTTCAATAATACCGGCAAGTCCGACACCCAGCATAGCAACAACCGCCGCCAAAAATTGCGTCAGTATGGGGATGCCGAAAAAAGTCATTACCAGCGAGGACAAAATCCATTTTCTGTTTTGCATTATTCTTTCCATTCTTTTTGAATGGTGAAATTATACTCCCCGAGTCCCCTTGCCCCTTCTGGACACTTTTCCGAAATGATGGCGGAAAAAAACGGGACCCTTTGGCCTAATGCCAGTCAGTTAAGCAACTGACTGGCTCTTTTTCGGGGCTGTGGGGTATTTCCAGGGCCTCTCCTTTACCACTCTCGGGAAGGCCCTTCCCCTTCTCGTCGGTAATTTCACAAGTTGTCCCATACTTGCAAGATCGCGTATCAGCTCCGGTATACGTCCCGGTGAAGCGCCCTGCAATGTCATCAGCATTCTCATTGAACCGCCCCGGGTTTCCTGGAGAGTGTTTTATCTGTGAACTCAGGCTGCCAGATCATCGTTTCCGATGGAAGCATAATAAGCTTTTTCTGCTTC
>NZ_MIIV01000304.1:0-1108 GCF_001743015.1 Shigella sp. FC1567 | reverse complement strand
AGTAGCGGAGCAGGAAGGACATCTGATGGAAATGGAAGCCACGCAAGCACCTTAAAATCACCATCATACACTAAATCAGTAAGTTGGCAGCATTACCTGTCGCCTTTCTGACGGGTATTGCGGGCGCTCTTCAGACTCCTACCCTAAGTATATTCCTCGCAGATGAACTGAAAGCCCGTCCTATAATGGTAGGTTTTTTCTTCACCGGTAGCGCTATTATGGGAATTCTGGTCAGTCAATTTCTGGCAAGGCACTCCGATAAACAAGGCGACCGTAAATTACTGATTCTGCTATGTTGCTTATTTGGAGTGCTGGCCTGCACGCTTTTTGCGTGGAATCTCAACTACTTCATTCTCCTCTCTACGGGCGTACTTCTGAGTAGTTTTGCTTCTACCGCAAACCCGCAAATGTTCGCCCTCGCCCGTGAACACGCCGACAGAACAGGCCGTGAGACGGTCATGTTCAGTACATTTTTACGTGCTCAGATCTCGCTTGCCTGGGTTATCGGGCCACCGCTCGCTTATGAACTGGCAATGGGGTTTAGTTTTAAAGTGATGTATCTCACCGCTGCCATCGCATTTGTTGTTTGCGGGCTGATAGTCTGGTTGTTTTTGCCATCAATACAAAGAAATATTCCTGTCGTTACCCAACCCGTAGAAATTTTACCCTCCACCCATAGGAAGCGGGATACGCGGCTACTTTTTGTGGTCTGTTCAATGATGTGGGCGGCGAATAATCTCTACATGATAAATATGCCGCTATTTATTATTGATGAACTGCATCTAACCGATAAACTGGCTGGAGAAATGATTGGTATCGCTGCCGGTCTGGAAATTCCGATGATGTTAATCGCAGGCTATTACATGAAACGTATTGGCAAGCGACTATTAATGCTCATTGCTATCGTGAGTGGTATGTGTTTTTACGCCAGCGTACTCATGGCGACGACTCCGGCGGTTGAGCTGGAATTGCAAATTCTAAATGCCATCTTCCTTGGTATTCTCTGTGGTATGAGGTGTACTGGCAATAGCGGACACTACCATTTGTTCTTTTTTTAAGCAGCCATCTGATGATATTTTTCCCTGAAGGCTGCCGGGGAGATATTCCC
>NZ_MIIV01000303.1:0-1127 GCF_001743015.1 Shigella sp. FC1567 | reverse complement strand
TTTTTCACCACCCGCTTCAGCCCGGCTTCACCCTGCGTGTGCAGCACTTCACGGCGGTTCAGGCTGTCGGTGATGGTGATGCGGTCCTTCTCATACTGATACGTGTAGCTTAAGCCTGCCGGGTTAAGCTGTTCTGTCACCCGCCCGTCGCTGTCGTAACGGTAACGGATTTCCGGCCGGCCCGTGTGACGGTGCGCCACCATCCGGCCCCGGTATTTATCATCGTAAGTAAAGCTACGCACCTGTGTATTGCTGCGGTCATACACTGCCGCCAGTTCGCCGCGCGGCGTCCAGCCATAGCGCACCAGCGGCGCGGCAGGTAAATTCTCCGGGTATTCCGGGTCGTGCGTCAGCCACACGGCAGACAGACGGATGCCGTTGTCCCGGCCATATTCGGTGTAACCCGGCAGGGTATCAGGAAAAGCGGACGGTTCCGTCCCGCCGGAAATGGCCTGCTGCCGGGCTTCTTCTGCCCGCTGCGCCTGCGTGGTCAGTACCAGTTGGAAGTGACGCCCGGCACCATCCGTCACGCCGGTGATTTCGCCGCTGAATTCACCGGCGGCTTCGCGGTGGAACGTCTGTGTGCGCCCGAAGCGGTCCACCAGCCCGGTCAGTACCCGGTACGGCGGCAGCGGCGCAGGCAGCACCTCATCCGCTTCCGGCACCCGCTCACACCAGCCGAGCAGCCACCACGGCCCCTGCGGACTGTTTGTCGCCAGATAACGATGCGGACTTAAGCGGAGTTCTTCCGGCAGCGCCTGCCAGAGTGCGGCCAGCCGGTGACCTTCATCCAGTTTCGCCACGCCGCCGCGCACCAGCCACAGTGACTCGCTGCGGCTGTAACCGTCCTCACCGGGAAACAGGTGCTCAAAATACAGGCTTCTGCCGCCGTTATCACTGAGTATCAGTGTGTTATCGCGCAGCTGTAAGCGGATATCCGCAGGCATTTTCCAGCCGGGGCCGAGGCTCCCCACCGGCGCGGGCGTTTTTGTCCGGTAACTGCTGTAGGTGCGGGAGAGGATGAACGGCAGCGGGCCGGGCAGGGCGATGTCGGTTTCACCGGGAAGGACCTTTGCACCGAGCAGCGGATTGACCGGATGGCCGGACGTCACCCCGCCGGGGCACAC
>NZ_MIIV01000302.1:0-1128 GCF_001743015.1 Shigella sp. FC1567 | reverse complement strand
AGTAGCGGAGCAGGAAGGACATCTGATGGAAATGGAAGCCACGCAAGCACCTTAAAATCACCATCATACACTAAATCAGTAAGTTGGCAGCATTACCCTATTCTTGCTGGCGTAGGCATCGCCATACTATGAATATTGTGTTTGTCGTGATTCAATTTTTATTTATAACCTCTACCCGGAGCAAATTCAGGTAGGTCATGCATAAAAATATCTTTCTATACTACGAAACTACGAAAATTATTTTTGTGAAAGTATTGACAACTCTAACTATTTTTAATTATATATTCATGGTGCTCTAGGCATCACATTTTCTCCATGGGGTATTCCCTCCGCCGGCACTATGTGTTGCTGGCGTTTTTTTATCAATTCTTACTTTTTAATCCCACTGTCCTTTCCACCAGAAACATACCTCGTTTCTACTGTATTTTGAGAATATAGTTCCCAGAATACCAATTATATATAATACGTTGTAATATATGTATTCCAATTAAAGCCGTTATTATAATAATTATCATATATGGTTCTTTTCATGTTGATTTCGTCAGAAACAGAAAATGCTGATAATGAATTGTGAATAATCAAACTGACCTCTAATTATCCTGTATGGAGTAGTGCTTATTTTCGACTCAATTTCTACTGATTAGATTATGGTTATCAGTACAGTGGGTTATGAAAAACGGACTGGATCTGCCAGCAGTGCTTCTATTATTATTCAAAAAGAACTTCAGCCGGACAATGCTATAATCCAGGGAAAGGCTATAAGCTCTGTTGGACGGAATGTGGAAATCAGCACTGGTAAAAAGGGGAACTGACATTAACACAAGAAGGATTCCTGCAAGCAACTGCTTATCTGTCCGGAACGCAGAATTAAAGCATGACCACACAGGAGCCAGAATACTGTGGTCGTACGCATTCAGTATTGTGACAACTAATAGAAATAAAAATCTGGCCGGTGCGAATATTAAACGATGCGATACCGTATAGTGTAAGTCAAAAGTAACGGGGTATTTAAACCATCTTTTCATATTTATTGTAAGCGTAAACTGACCGCCGTATGTAGCCATTAAGCCTGTATTGGTAACGTAGGTGCCCACCTTTTCAACTAGTGGACACCTGTTATGGAACAGA
>NZ_MIIV01000301.1:0-1130 GCF_001743015.1 Shigella sp. FC1567 | reverse complement strand
GCGCGGAAACTGCTGGGATAACAGCCCAATGGAACGCTTCTTCAGGAGTCTGAAGAACGAATGGAT
Organism: Shigella sp. FC1567; assembly: GCF_001743015.1. Lineage (NCBI taxonomy): Bacteria > Pseudomonadati > Pseudomonadota > Gammaproteobacteria > Enterobacterales > Enterobacteriaceae > Shigella > Shigella sp. FC1567. Next base: position 1,064 of record NZ_MIIV01000301.1, on the reverse strand, counting down.
GCCGGTGGTGGGTTACGTAAGCTTCAGCGAGGCAGCTCACGCCATAACGGACTATATCGTTGGATATTACAGCGCACTAAGACCGCACGAATATAACGGTGGGTTACCCCCAAACGAATCGGAAAATCGATACTGGAAAAACTCTAACTCGGTGGCCAGTTTTTGTTGACCACTTCATATTCCGTTTTGCCTGTGTGTTGAATAATTCCACTGCAGTTATATAAAATCGGTAACGGCTGGAAATCATTCAATACTCGCACTATCGAAAGTTCACCAGCCAACCGCAGCACGTCCTGCATACGTCGCGTCTGCGGTTTTTCTTTTTCGCTTACATTGTGTCTGGTTCTTCCGGCCACTCAATATCAGGTGCAGTTGATGTATCAACACGGTTCAGCAACACCCGATACTTCTTCTAGGCTTCCAGCAACGAGTTTTCTTCCTCCGTTGCGATCTCCAGATCTACAGCATCCTGAAGTGGCGCAATATGCTCACTGAATTCCTGGATGTAGAACTGTGTGGTGACGGTCTTCCAGACATTCAGCTCCTGCTGTATCGAAGCATACCAGGCTATTTCAATATCGCTATGCTGCGGCAGCATTTAACCCCTTGTAATTCATCGCCATAATTGATTTAATTCACAAATAAGGTAATGACTCCAACTTACTGATAGTGTTTTATGTTCAGATAATGCCCGATGACCTTGTCATGCAGCCCCACCGATTTTGAGAACGACAGTGACTTCCGTCCCAGCCTTGCCAGATGTTGTCTCAGATTCAGATTATGTCGCTCAATGCGCTGAGTGTAACGCTTGCTGATAACGTGCAGCTTTCCCTTCAGGCGTGATTCATACAGCGGCCAGCCATCCGTCATCCATACCACGACCTCAAAGGCCGACAGCAGGCTCAGAAGACGCTCCAGTGTGGCCAGAGTGCGTTCACCGAAGACGTGCGCCACAACCGTCCTCCGTATCCTGTCATACGCGTAAAACAGCCAGCGCTGACGTGATTTAGCACCGACGTAGCCCCACTGTTCGTCCATTTCAGCGCAGACAATCACATCACTGC
>NZ_MIIV01000300.1:0-1151 GCF_001743015.1 Shigella sp. FC1567 | reverse complement strand
TGTTTAAAGCTGTTCTGCTGGGCAATACCCTGCAGTTTCGGGTGATCGCTGAGATATTTCAGGGAGGCTTTGTAGTCTTCCAGCAACAGTTCAGCAAAGTCCATTTCGAAGCCGCGACGACACATAATACGCATCACCACGATGTCGGTGGCTTCACCGCCGAGAGTGAAGGCCGGAACCTGCCAGCCGCGCAGACGCAGACGTTCAGAGAGGTCGTACAGGGTGTATCCCGGATCTTCACCATCTTTCAGTTTGAAGCAAACCGCCGGGATGCCTTCGTCCGGGCGACCCGTACAGATGAACTCATACGGCCCCAGTTTGGCGATTTCATCCGCCAGATAAGCGGCAACCTGGTAAGAGGCGTTCTGTACTTTGGTATAGCCTTCACGACCGAGGCGCAGGAATTCATAGTACTGTGCAATTACCTGACCCGCCGGGCGGGAGAAGTTGATGGCAAAAGTACCAATTTGACCACCCAGGTAGTCAACGTTGAACACCAGTTCCTGCGGCAGCGCTTCTTCGTCACGCCAGATAACCCAGCCGCAGCCCAGCGGAGCCAGACCGAATTTATGGCCTGAAGCACTGATCGATTTCACACGCGGCAGGCGGAAGTCCCAGACGATATCCGGGGCGACGAACGGTGCCAGGAAGCCACCGCTGGCAGCGTCGATGTGCATGTCGATGTCGATACCGGTGTCGGCCTGGAATTTATCCAGCGCATCGTGCAGCGGTTGTGGGAACTCATAGTTACCGGTGTAGGTCACGCCGAAAGTCGGCACCACACCGATGGTGTTTTCGTCACAGGCTTCAATCATGCGTTTCGGGTCCATAAACAACTGACCGGGGCGCATAGGGATCTCACGCAGCTCCACATCCCAGTAGCGGGCGAATTTATGCCAGCAGATTTGTACCGGACCGCACACCAGGTTTGGTTTATCCGTTGGTTTGCCTGCAGCTTCCATACGCTTGCGCCAACGCCATTTCATCGCCATCCCGCCGAGCATACAGGCCTCGGAAGAACCAATGGTGTTGGTGCCAACGGCCTGACCATTTTTCGGCGCAGGCGCATGCCACAGATCGGCAACCATATTTACGCAACGCAGGTCGATGGCTGCGGATTGCGGATATTCTTCTTTGTCGATCCAGTTTTT
>NZ_MIIV01000299.1:0-28443 GCF_001743015.1 Shigella sp. FC1567 | reverse complement strand
TTTCTGGTGCGTACCGGGCTGAGAGGCGGTGTAAGTGAACTGTAGTTGCCATGTTTTACGGCAATGAGAGCAGAGATAGCGCTGATGTCCGGCAGTGCTTTTGCCGTTACGCACCACGCCTTCAGTAGCGGAGCAGGAAGGACATCTGATGGAAATGGAAGCCACGCAAGCACCTTAAAATCACCATCATACACTAAATCAGTAAGTTGGCAGCATTACCCTGCGCGGGAACAAAGTAAAAATAATGACGAAGTAAACGGAGCATGGCAGCTCCGTTTCATTTGAAAGGAATTAATTAAGCAGGCCGGGGAAAATCCCCTTAATACCAGTAACGATAAATTCAATCCCCAATGCCATCAGCAATAGCCCCATAATACGCGTAATCACGTTGATGCCGGTCTGGCGTAAAACCCGTACCAGCCAAGGTGCCATGCGGAACAATCCCCAGCAACATAAAGCGAACAATGCAATAGCCACAAAGAAACCAAACAGATAGCTAATGCTGTGATAACGCGTACCCCAGACGATGGTAGAACTGATCGCCCCTGGCCCCGCCATCAACGGCAACGCCAATGGCACCACACCAATGCTTTCACGTACCGCGGTTTCTGATTTTTCTTGCTTGTTCTGTTTATCCTCGCCAAGCTTGCCGCTGATCATCGACATCGCTATCGTCACCACCAGGATGCCCCCGGCGATACGGAACGAATCAATTGATATACCAAAAAGTTGCAGAATCGTGTCGCCGAGAAAAAGCGAGATCCACAAGATAATGGCCACAGACAGGTTGGCTGTAAGGTTAGTTTTGTTTCGCGCTGCCGCTGTCTGATAACTGGTCATGCTGATAAAGACGGGAATAATCCCTACCGGGTTGACCAGCGCAAATAACCCGATGAAAAATTTGAAGTAAACGGGAAAATCAAAAAAGGTCTGAATCACGGTTAGCTCCGAAGCAAAAGCCGGATAATGTTAGCCATAAATAAGGTTGAAAAGACGCGCTGACAATACGCCTTTTGACAGCATTTTTCACCTCCTAACTACTTAAAATTGCTATCATTCGTTATTGTTATCTAGTTGTGCAAAACATGCTAATGTAGCCACCAAATCATACTACAATTTATTAACTGTTAGCTATAATGGCGAAAAGCGATGCTGAAAGGTGTCAGCTTTGCAAAAAATTTGATTTGGATCACGTAATCAGTACCCAGAAGTGAGTAATCTTGCTTACGCCACCTGGAAGTGACGCATTAGAGATAATAACTCTAATGTTTAAACTCTTTTAGTAAATCACAGTGAGTGTGAGCGCGAGTAAGCTTTTGATTTTCATAGGTTAAGCAAATCATCACCGCACTGACTATACTCTCGTATTCGAGCAGATGATTTACTAAAAAAGTTTAACATTATCAGGAGAGCATTATGGCTGTTACTAATGTCGCTGAACTTAACGCACTCGTAGAGCGTGTAAAGAAAGCCCAGCGTGAATATGCCAGTTTCACTCAAGAGCAAGTAGACAAAATCTTCCGCGCCGCCGCTCTGGCTGCTGCAGATGCTCGAATCCCACTCGCGAAAATGGCCGTTGCCGAATCCGGCATGGGTATCGTCGAAGATAAAGTGATCAAAAACCACTTTGCTTCTGAATATATCTACAACGCCTATAAAGATGAAAAAACCTGTGGTATTCTGTCTGAAGACGACACTTTTGGTACCATCACTATCGCTGAACCAATCGGTATTATTTGCGGTATCGTTCCGACCACTAACCCGACTTCAACTGCTATCTTCAAATCGCTGATCAGTCTGAAGACCCGTAACGCCATTATCTTCTCCCCGCACCCGCGTGCAAAAGATGCCACCAACAAAGCGGCTGATATCGTTCTGCAGGCTGCTATCGCTGCCGGTGCTCCGAAAGATCTGATCGGCTGGATCGATCAACCTTCTGTTGAACTGTCTAACGCACTGATGCACCACCCAGACATCAACCTGATCCTCGCGACTGGTGGTCCGGGCATGGTTAAAGCCGCATACAGCTCCGGTAAACCAGCTATCGGTGTAGGCGCGGGCAACACTCCAGTTGTTATCGATGAAACTGCTGATATCAAACGTGCAGTTGCATCTGTACTGATGTCCAAAACCTTCGACAACGGCGTAATCTGTGCTTCTGAACAGTCTGTTGTTGTTGTTGACTCTGTTTATGACGCTGTACGTGAACGTTTTGCAACCCACGGCGGCTATCTGTTGCAGGGTAAAGAGCTGAAAGCTGTTCAGGATGTTATCCTGAAAAACGGTGCGCTGAACGCGGCTATCGTTGGTCAGCCAGCCTATAAAATTGCTGAACTGGCAGGCTTCTCTGTACCAGAAAACACCAAGATTCTGATCGGTGAAGTGACCGTTGTTGATGAAAGCGAACCGTTCGCACATGAAAAACTGTCCCCGACTCTGGCAATGTACCGCGCTAAAGATTTCGAAGACGCGGTAGAAAAAGCAGAGAAACTGGTTGCTATGGGCGGTATCGGTCATACCTCTTGCCTGTACACTGACCAGGATAACCAACCGGCTCGCGTTTCTTACTTCGGTCAGAAAATGAAAACGGCTCGTATCCTGATTAACACCCCAGCGTCTCAGGGTGGTATCGGTGACCTGTATAACTTCAAACTCGCACCTTCCCTGACTCTGGGTTGTGGTTCTTGGGGTGGTAACTCCATCTCTGAAAACGTTGGTCCGAAACACCTGATCAACAAGAAAACCGTTGCTAAGCGAGCTGAAAACATGTTGTGGCACAAACTTCCGAAATCTATCTACTTCCGCCGTGGCTCCCTGCCAATCGCGCTGGATGAAGTGATTACTGATGGCCACAAACGTGCGCTCATCGTGACTGACCGCTTCCTGTTCAACAATGGTTATGCTGATCAGATCACTTCCGTACTGAAAGCAGCAGGCGTTGAAACTGAAGTCTTCTTCGAAGTAGAAGCGGACCCGACCCTGAGCATCGTTCGTAAAGGTGCAGAACTGGCAAACTCCTTCAAACCAGACGTGATTATCGCGCTGGGTGGTGGTTCCCCGATGGACGCCGCGAAGATCATGTGGGTTATGTACGAACATCCGGAAACTCACTTCGAAGAGCTGGCGCTGCGCTTTATGGATATCCGTAAACGTATCTACAAGTTCCCGAAAATGGGCGTGAAAGCGAAAATGATCGCTGTCACCACCACTTCTGGTACAGGTTCTGAAGTCACTCCGTTTGCGGTTGTAACTGACGACGCTACTGGTCAGAAATATCCGCTGGCAGACTATGCGCTGACTCCGGATATGGCGATTGTCGACGCCAACCTGGTTATGGACATGCCGAAGTCCCTGTGTGCTTTCGGTGGTCTGGACGCAGTAACTCACGCCATGGAAGCTTATGTTTCTGTACTGGCATCTGAGTTCTCTGATGGTCAGGCTCTGCAGGCACTGAAACTGCTGAAAGAATATCTGCCAGCGTCCTACCACGAAGGGTCTAAAAATCCGGTAGCGCGTGAACGTGTTCACAGTGCAGCGACTATCGCGGGTATCGCGTTTGCGAACGCCTTCCTGGGTGTATGTCACTCAATGGCGCACAAACTGGGTTCCCAGTTCCATATTCCGCACGGTCTGGCAAACGCCCTGCTGATTTGTAACGTTATTCGCTACAACGCGAACGACAACCCGACCAAGCAGACTGCATTCAGCCAGTATGACCGTCCGCAGGCTCGCCGTCGTTATGCTGAAATTGCTGACCACCTGGGTCTGAGCGCACCGGGCGACCGTACTGCTGCTAAGATCGAGAAACTGCTGGCATGGCTGGAAACGCTGAAAGCTGAACTGGGTATTCCGAAATCTATCCGTGAAGCTGGCGTTCAGGAAGCAGACTTCCTGGCGAACGTGGATAAACTGTCTGAAGATGCATTCGATGACCAGTGCACCGGCGCTAACCCGCGTTACCCGCTGATCTCCGAGCTGAAACAGATTCTGCTGGATACCTACTACGGTCGTGATTATGTAGAAGGTGAAACTGCAGCGAAGAAAGAAGCTGCTCCGGCTAAAGCTGAGAAAAAAGCGAAAAAATCCGCTTAATCAGTAGCGCTGTCTGGCAACATAAACGGCCCCTTCTGGGCAATGCCGATCAGTTAAGGATTAGTTGACCGATCCTTAAACTGAGGCACTATAACGGCTTCCACAACAGGGAGCCGTTTTCTTATGCCACTTCTCAATGATCTGCTCGATTTCAGTGACCATCCGCTTATGCCTCCGCCCTCTGCACAACTATTTGCAGAACACCTTCCCACCGAGTGGATACAACACTGCCTGACGCTTTCTGCTCATGCGACCGTTCGCCGCCGTCGTTTACCGGGGGACATGGTTATCTGGATGGTGGTGCAATGAGCCAATTACCGATGTTGTTCGCCGTCTGAACCTGAGCGCGGATGGCGAAGCGGGGATGAACCTGCTGGCCCGCAGCGCTGTCACCCAAGCGCGTCAGCGCGTGGGGGCCGCCCCAGTGGAATGGCTCTTCCGCCAGACCGCACAGACAGGGGCGCGGAACGTTACCTGAAGGATGACTGGCACGGCCTGCAACTTTTTGCCATTGATGGCGCACAGTTCAGGACACCTGATAAACCCGAGCTGCGTGAATATTATGGGTCTGCCAACACATCCACTAAGCGGCAGAACGCCTACCCGGTTATGCGTCTGGTGGCCTTAATGAACCTGGGAAGTCACATTCTGCTGAATGCCGTGACCGCACCTTACCGGCAGAGCGAAACTGTGCTGGCCCACTCCATGCTCGCCACCATCCCGGATAACTCTATTACGTTGTTTGATAAGCTTTTTTACAGCGAAGACCTGCTGCTAACGCTGAACCAGAAGGGTTGTAACCGCCACTGGCTACTGCCTGCGTGGAAGAATATCGCATCAGAAATGATAGAGCTGGGAAACACGGCGTCACCAGGGACCATCCCGAAACGACTGGAGCATCTTCGGGGTGCTCTGGAAGTGGTGTTCATAACAAAACGCCCCCGACCATCAAGGCCGAGGTCGGTTAAGATATCAAAAACCCGTTATCCTGTGAAACATAGTGCCGCTCCTCTTAAGTGAACGGCATTGCCCTTCTGGGGCCGTATTTTTTGTTTACCCAAAGCAACTTTTCCATAAACCGACAGCATTAGCCTTCATCATATTTGCGACGATGTATAACGCCTAAATACAGGGATATTGTACTTTACAGGTCACAAGTCAACGTCGGTGCTTAAGAGCCCTGTGAGGCGTATAGCGGCGTTAAAAAACTGCCGAGAAGGGTATATAGCCCGGAAGAAGTGCGTAAAACGAACTGACAGGATAAAAGTGCCCTGCTCACCCTGTCAGTAAAGAAATTCTTATTAATCGTGGCGATGCCTTTCCTGAATAGCCGTTAATGAGCCGACTTGTAACGCCTCTTTATAGTGTTTACGGCATACAGAAACGTATCGTTCATTACCACCAATTACCACCTGCTCACCTTCGTTATAAGGTCTGCCTGCTTGATCAAGACGCAGCACCATGCTTGCTTTACGGCCACAAAAACAGATGGTTTTTAATTCAACCAGTTTGTCGGACCATGCCAGTAAGTATTGGCTGCCAATAAATAATTCACCTCGAAAATCGGTACGTAAACCATAACAAAGTACGGGTATATCGAGTTGATCGACAACCTCCGATAATTCATATACTTGTTGTCTGGTTAAAAACTGGCATTCATCAACCAGTACGCAATGAATTGCCTGCTGTTCATGTTCCGCACGAATCTCATCAAATAATGATGAATTTTGGTTAAATAATTTTGCAGGCGATGACAAACCTATACGCGAACTGACTTTCCCGGCACCAAAGCGATCATCAATTTCTGCCGTATATACGACAGTGCGCATGCCGCGTTCTTGGTAATTGTATGAAGATTGCAACAATGCTGTAGACTTACCCGCATTCATTGCGGAATAGTAGAAATATAGCTGTGCCATCAGCCACAGGCCCTCAATGATATGAAATAAAGTTGGCTGGAGTTTATCATAATTCGTCAGTTTTTCAGCTCAACAGTATGCACAGAAGTGGGTATATGCGTTCTCCCTTACGAAGCCTTGCATAATCCTTCTGAGCTATCATTACAACTGCCTCGCTTGTTATAAGCGGGTAAATGACTGCTGGTAACTATTCACAATCTTTAACCTGTTGCGCAAGTAATAGCCCTCTGTTGACCTCCAGGAGATAGTGCAATACTAAGTCCATGCTCTTATTGCGACTGTTCTACTTTTCATCATTCGCTTAATAGGGAATTCTCGTAAACACAACTAATACAGAAGACTGAAAGGCCGTCAGCCTACGATAATCTCCCCATAAAATGTGACATGAATCAGGAAGTTTTAACCTCACGTGCTGCGAAATCATCGGTGTAAATAGGGCTATATGCCGCGTCTTTTCTGGCTAATTTTATGAAAAGATATTTATTGGCGGCACAAAATAAAGAACAATTTTGAATTCCTTACATTCCTGGCTATTGCACAACTGAATTTAAGGCTCTATTATTACCTCAACAAACCACCCCAATATAAGTTTGAGATTACTACAATGAGCGAAGCACTTAAAATTCTGAACAACATCCGTACTCTTCGTGCGCAGGCAAGAGAATGTACACTTGAAACGCTGGAAGAAATGCTGGAAAAATTAGAAGTTGTTGTTAACGAACGTCGCGAAGAAGAAAGCGCGGCTGCTGCTGAAGTTGAAGAGCGCACTCGTAAACTGCAGCAATATCGCGAAATGCTGATCGCTGACGGTATTGACCCGAACGAACTGCTGAATAGCCTTGCTGCCGTTAAATCCGGCACCAAAGCTAAACGTGCTCAGCGTCCGGCAAAATATAGCTATGTTGACGAAAACGGCGAAACTAAAACCTGGACTGGCCAGGGCCGTACTCCAGCTGTAATCAAAAAAGCAATGGATGAGCAAGGTAAATCCCTCGACGATTTCCTGATCAAGCAATAATCTTTTGTAGATTGCAATTGCTAAAAATCCCGCCATCGGCGGGATTTTTTATTGTCCGGTTTAAGACAATTTAATAAGAATAAGCTATAAAAAAACGGCGTCGATTGTTCAACGCCGTTTCGTGGATAACACCGATATGGATGTTACTTCTTAATGCCCATCTCTTCTTCAAGCCAGGCTTTAAATTCCGTGCCAAGGGTGTTATGACGAATACCGTATTCAACGAAGGCCTGCATGTAACCTAATTTATTACCGCAGTCATGGCTCTTCCCTTTCATATGATAGGCTTCCACCGTTTCTTTTTCGATCAGCATATCAATTGCGTCGGTGAGCTGAATTTCATCACCAGCTCCCGGAGGGGTTTTTGCCAGCAACGGCCAAATATCCGCGCTAAGTACGTAACGACCCACAATAGCGAGATTAGACGGCGCAACATCCGCTTTCGGTTTTTCTACCACACCAACCATCGGTACACTTTCACCCGGCGCTAATTCAACGCCTTTGCAATCCACAACGCCATATGCGGTCACATCAGCAACCTGTTCAACCATGATCTGGCTATGACCCGTTTCATCAAAGCGGCGGATCATCTCTGCCAGGTTATCCTGTGACAAATCGGATTCATATTCATCCAGAATAACATCAGGCAAAATAACAGCTACCGGTTCATCACCCACTACCGGGTGAGCACACAATACCGCGTGTCCCAGGCCTTTCGCCAGCCCCTGACGAACTTGCATAATAGTCACGTGCGGCGGACAAATAGACTGCACTTCATCAAGCAGTTGACGTTTTACACGTTTTTCCAGCATTGCTTCCAGTTCAAAACTGGTATCAAAGTGGTTTTCAATCGAGTTTTTAGATGAGTGCGTAACCAGCACAATTTCAGTAATGCCAGCCGCAATACATTCATTCACGACGTATTGAATTAATGGCTTATCGACAAGTGGCAGCATCTCTTTCGGGATGGCTTTCGTCGCCGGCAACATCCTGGTTCCTAATCCCGCAACGGGGATAACGGCTTTTTTGACTTTCGTATTAATGGCAGCCATTTAAATTCTCCTGGACTGTTCGTGTTTTGAACGTGTTCATATTTCTGTATCGCATCCCAGTATATCAGCACCCCGAAGGGGCTAAGTTCTGAAAAGGAGGCGAGTTAGCATAATTAAGACAATTACTTATACGAATGGCGACGATAGTACCACCAGCCGACATTAGCAGGTAATGCAAATTTAGTCCGCGTTATCGTTTGCTCATTCTGCAGACAACATCAAGCGCAGTCGACCACCGGTTCCCCATATTTGGCATTGCCAGGCATCGCATCGCTGGCTCAATTGATTCAAATAAGCGTTACCTAAAGTGCCTAACGGAACACCATTACTGATTTGCACCTGGTGTTCGCCGGTATTTAACGTCGCATTCAGACCCGCAGAAACCAGAATGAGATTTTTCAGTTCGCGATGATAATAGCCAACTAATAGCGGAAACTGCCCCGGCAGATTGGCCTGACGGAGTAAATGGTTTACCTGCTTCAATAACGCGCCCAGCTCTGGCAACCGTTGATTTTGGTGTGCAAGCTGTTCCTGTAATAATCCGTTAAACAATGCGCGTAATAACAAGGCAGCAAGTACGCCATTATGTCCAGCTCGGGTGACATCAAGGCAATAAAATGCCAGATCGTTTTCCGAAAGTGCGGCAATATCAAGCACCAGGCCGGGTTTGTCCGCGGCAACCAATTGACGATAATTAACCCGGCAATGGGAAATCACCTGCTGAACCGGCGGTTGTAGTTCCTGTAATAATTTCGCCGCTGCGGCAGGGTTATCAACCGTTGCATCCCAATCGCGAAAAAGCCTTTCCTCTTCCTCAACGCGCGAATTAAACATGCTGGGATAGAGACAGGCAAAAACCATCTCGCGCAAGCGATTCAGATCTTTAACTGGTTTCAGCAAAACATCTTCAACGCCCAGACGTAACGCTTTGGCAATATCTGCCATATTTTCAGTGGCAGATATCACCAGAACTGGGGTCTGGTCGCCTCTGTTACGTATATGCTCCAGCAGTTTAAGCCCGTTCATTCGTGGCATCGCGATATCACATATCATCAGGTCTGGAGTGAAACCTCCCAGCAACTCAAGGGCATCCACCCCATCAGCCGCCAGTACCGTTGTCGCTCCCAATGAGGAAAACCATGAATCCAGAAGCGAGCGAAATACCTGCTCATCTTCAACAATGAGAATCTGTTTTCCGACCAATGGCTGCGTCATGTTCTCTCCCCTGACTGGCTTTACTCAATAGTGGCATGCTATTGCCACCTGCGCCTGTCAGAATTAACTTAAGTGTAGATAAAAATTCTGGTCAAATGTTGGTGCGTACCAACGGCAAAAGTTCGTCCATTTTCCTTTCCACTGCCAGCTGTCCGGCCGCAATGGCAGCGTGCGCGCGATGGAAATCAAGCGTAGATATTTGCGGGCAAACAGGTTGAATCAGAATATCGGGCGGATCACCTGCCATGCGGTTCCTTTTAAGGCGGTTCTCCAGCACCTGGATAGAAGTGGTCATAATCTCTGTTGCCGTTGGCGCTGTCACCGCCCGACGTGTTGTTATACTGCCTAACCTTTCTTTCAGACGCGCATGCCACGGCAAAGATTCACCATTCTCGCTATTTTCTTCACTGACATTAAAGGAGAGCAAATCTTGTTGCATCAAATGAGCATCGTGCTGCAGGTCGACCGCTATCACAATATCAGCCCCCAATGCACGCGTGAGGGAAATAGGAATTGGGTTAACTACTGCTCCATCAACCAGCCAGTAGCCGTTATGTGCAACAGGTGCCATGAGTCCTGGAATACTGCATGATGCGCGAATAGCAAGATGGAGATCGCCTTCAGTAAACCATAATTCACGTCCCGTACTTAAATTGGTGGCAACAGCCGCAAAGCGACGGGAACAATTTTCGATCTCTGTTTCCGGCATTATTTCGCGGCATTGATTGAAGACACGCTCGCCGCGCAGTAACCCACCGCGCTGCCAGGAGAGATCCATCAGGCGTAAAACATCCCAATAACTGAAAGAGGTCACCCAATCTTCCAGCGCAGATAATCGATCGCATGCATAGGCAGCGCCCACCAGCGAACCAATTGAACATCCTGCAACGATATCAATTTCAATACCCACTTTTTTTAGCGCATTAATAACGCCAATATGCGACCAACCTCTCGCCGCGCCAGATCCCAGCGCCAGCCCTATTTTTATCTTTCTCATTATTCCCGCAAGATTCCCCTGGAATGCAATCGTAGCCACATCGCTACTGCTCGGTTAACATAGTGCTACTCAGGCGGTTAATACGCCGTTATTGTTTCCAGGGAGATTATTTGTGTCTCAGCTTTGTCCCTGTGGTAGTGCTGTCGAGTATAGCCTATGTTGCCACCCTTATGTGTCTGGTGAAAAGGTTGCACCTGATCCAGAACATCTCATGCGTTCGCGTTACTGCGCTTTTGTGATGCAAGACGCAGATTATTTAATAAAGACCTGGCATCCCTCTTGTGGAGCAGCGGCGTTACGTGCCGAATTGATGGCCGGATTTGCGCATACTGAATGGTTGGGATTGACCGTATTTGAACATTGTTGGCAGGACGCCGACAATATCGGATTTGTCAGTTTTGTTGCTCGATTTACCGAAGGTGGCAAAACAGGTGCAATAATTGAACGTTCGCGATTTTTGAAAGAAAACGGTCAATGGTACTATATTGACGGTACACGTCCGCAGTTTGGTCGCAACGATCCCTGCCCTTGTGGTTCAGGTAAAAAATTTAAAAAGTGCTGCGGCCAATAATGGTTGACGGTACGGTTTAGCAAACACTCTCAACAAGGTTTTTCCAGCAATGCATTCACTCCAACGTAAAGTTCTGCGTACTATTTGTCCGGACCAAAAAGGTCTGATCGCACGTATTACCAATATTTGCTACAAGCACGAGTTAAATATCGTACAGAACAATGAATTTGTTGATCACCGTACCGGGCGCTTTTTTATGCGCACGGAACTGGAAGGGATTTTTAATGATTCCACCCTGCTGGCGGATCTCGATAGCGCATTGCCAGAAGGCTCCGTGCGTGAGCTGAATCCTGCCGGTCGTCGCCGGATAGTGATTCTGGTCACTAAAGAAGCGCATTGCCTTGGCGATTTGTTGATGAAAGCCAATTACGGCGGCCTGGATGTCGAAATCGCGGCAGTTATTGGTAACCACGATACTTTACGTTCTCTGGTTGAGCGTTTTGATATTCCGTTTGAGCTGGTAAACCATGAAGGGTTAAGCCGCAACGAGCACGATCAAAAGATGGCAGACGCCATTGATGCTTATAAACCTGACTATGTGGTGCTGGCGAAGTATATGCGGGTATTAACGCCGGAATTTGTGGCACGCTTCCCGAATAAAATCATCAATATTCACCATTCATTCCTGCCTGCGTTTATCGGCGCACGTCCTTATCACCAGGCCTATGAACGTGGTGTGAAGATTATTGGCGCAACCGCTCACTATGTGAATGACAATCTGGACGAAGGCCCAATCATCATGCAGGACGTTATTCATGTCGATCATACCTACACAGCTGAAGATATGATGCGCGCAGGTCGTGACGTCGAGAAAAACGTCTTAAGTCGTGCGCTATACAAAGTACTGGCACAGCGCGTCTTTGTTTACGGTAATCGGACGATTATTCTTTAATCGCCAGCAAAAATAACTGGTTACCTTTAATCCGTTACGGATGAAAATTACGCAACCAGTTCATTTTTCTCAACGTAACACTTTACAGCGGCGCGTCATTTGATATGATGCGCCCCGCTTCCCGATAAGGGAGCAGGCCAGTAAAAAGCATTACCCCGTGGTGGGGTTCCCGAGCGGCCAAAGGGAGCAGACTGTAAATCTGCCGTCATCGACTTCGAAGGTTCGAATCCTTCCCCCACCACCATCACTTTTCAAAAGTCCGTAAACTCTCAAACGAATCCGCAATTAAATATTCTGCCCAAGCGGGGAAGGATGAGAAGCTTCGACCAAGGTTCGACTTGAGCGCCAGCGAGAGAGCGTTGCCGCAGGCAACGACCCGAAGGGCGAAGCGCGCAGCGCTGAGTAATCCTTCCCCCACCACCATCGCTTCCTTGAATAATCAAAACCTGTTACTCCGAGCTAATTTTGCCCGATGGCACCACGTTTACCGGGCCTACAATATCCTCCCCTGTAGGTCGGATAAGCGAAGCGCATCCGACAACTCACCCCGCACCGTGCCCATAAAAAACCCCGCCGAAGCAGGGTCTATGTGAACTAAAATTCGTTTAGTGACGAGCGCGCACCAGCTGGTACTTACGTGTCAGATACTCCACCGGTACGCTCCAGATGTGTACCAGACGCGAGAACGGGAACAGCAGGAATAACGTCATCCCCAGCACCAGGTGCAGACGGAAGATAAACGCCACACCATCGAGGTGTTGAGAAGCGCCACCGTGGAAGGTCACCACCGACTGCGCCCAGCCAACCAGTTTCATCATCTCGCTACCGTCCATATGCTGAGCGGAGAACGGAATGGTCAACAGGCCCAGCGCGCACTGGATAACGAGCAGCGACAGGATCAGGATATCCGCTCCGGTAGTGGTTGCACGCACGCGTGGGCTGAACAGACGACGCTTCAGCAACAGCACGCCGCCAATCAGACACAGCACGCCGCTGGCACCACCAGCAAACATCGCCATTTTCTGTTTCACTTCAATCGGCAGCCAGGCTTCATACATCCAGTGCGGCGTCAGCATACCGAAGAAGTGACCAGCAAAAATCCCCAGAATACCGATATGGAACAGGTTCGACGCCAGGTTCATCCCTTTGCGATCCAGCATCTGGCTGGACGCCGCGCGCCAGGTGTACTGCCCGTAGTCATAACGCAGCCAGCTACCAATCAGGAAGACCGCCCCGGCTATGTACGGGTAGATATCAAAGAAGAACATATTCAGGAATTGCATTAGTGCTGTCCTCCGGTGGTGATATTCAGATATTGCGGCGCGACGGCACCGGCAAAGCGACGCTGATGAGCAGTGATTGCTGAATCACCGCAGCCTTTGTCAGCAAAGAATTTAACCTGCTCTTCTTCCCAGACAGCATCCAGCGCCTGCGGCGTATCATCGCGCGCTTCGTCGGCAATTTTTTCCGCCACTTTGTCGCTGTCGATAGCGGTATTGGCCAATTTCAGCAGCAGATCAAACATCACGGCATAACGGCTTTCACGCTGTTGCAGACGCGCGCTCAGCAATGCCAGAATCGGCGCGATATCTTTCAAACCTTCCACGGCTTCGCTTTGCGGCAGCTGCGACAGGTACTCCAGATACAGCGGCAGATGGTCCGGTAATTCGCGGCTGTTTAACTGCAAGCCGTGCTGCTCGTACTGCGCCAGCAGGTCCACCATCGCCTGGCCGCGGTCACGGGATTCACCGTGAACATGTTCAAATAGCAACAGTGACGTGGCGCGGCCACGGTCGAACAGTTCGCTGTACTGGGCCTGGGCATCGAGCGGATCCATCGCCGTTAAATCGCGCAGGAAAATGCCCAGCGCATGGGCATCTTCTTTCGACAGATTTTTCGACGCAGCAATCACCTCAAACATCTCTTGTTGATGCTGCCATAAGGCAGCATCCGGATATTCAAGGAGACGCGATACAATCACGAGTTCGATCATGGATGCGGCTCCGTTTTGCTGGTCACATCGATGGCATCGATACGACGGCTGTTGAACAGATTGAATTTGGTATCTGAGCCGTGGCAGCCATCACCAAAGGTAAAGCCGCAGCCATTTTTCTCCGGGAAGGCTTCCCGTGCCAGTTCACGATGACTACTCGGCACCACAAAGCGATCTTCGTAGTTAGCAATAGCCAGATAACGGTACATCTCCTGTGCCTGGGCTTCGGTCAGACCGACCTCTTCCAGCGCACGGGTATCAACTTTACCGTCAACGGTTTCAGCACGTTTGTAATGACGCATCGCCAGCATACGTTTCAGTGCGCGCAGTACCGGTTTGGTATCACCGGCGGTCAGCAGATTCGCCAGATACTGTACCGGAATACGCAAGCTTTCGACGTCTGGCAGAATGCCGTTGCTACCCAGCTCACCCGCGTCTGCTGCAGACTGAATCGGAGACAGAGGCGGCACGTACCAGACCATCGGCAGTGTGCGATATTCTGGATGCAGCGGCAGCGCCAGTTTCCATTCCATTGCCATTTTATAAACCGGCGACTGCTGTGCGGCTTCAATAACGCTCAGCGGAATACCGTCTTTAATCGCCTGCTCGATGACTTTCGGATCGTTCGGATCGAGGAACACCTCCAGCTGACGCTGGTAAAGATCTTTCTCGTTCTCGGTGCTGGCTGCACGTTCAATCGCGTCGGCATCGTACAGCAGCACGCCAAGATAACGGATACGACCGACACAGGTTTCTGAGCACACGGTCGGCTGACCCGCTTCAATACGCGGATAGCAGAAGATGCACTTCTCAGACTTACCGCTCTTCCAGTTGAAGTAGATTTTTTTGTACGGGCATCCGGTGATGCACATACGCCAGCCACGGCATTTATCCTGGTCGATCAGGACGATGCCATCTTCTTCACGCTTGTAAATCGCACCGCTCGGGCAGGTCGCCACACATGCCGGGTTCAGGCAGTGTTCGCACAGGCGCGGCAAATACATCATAAAGGTGTTTTCGAACTGGCTATACATCGCCTTCTGGATGTTGTCGAAGTTCTTGTCTTTCGCCAGTTTGTCAAACTCACCACCCAGGTCATCTTCCCAGTTCGGCCCTTTTTCGATTTTCGCCATCCGTTCCCCGGTAATCAGCGAACGGGGACGGGCAATCGGCTGCGATTTGCTGCCTTCCGGCGCGGTATGCAGGTTCTGATAGTCAAAATCGAACGGCTCGTAATAATCGTCGATCCCCGGCAGATGCGGGTTAGCGAAGATTTTACCCAGCAACATGGCACGGTTACCCATGCGCGGCTGCAGTTTGCCGTTGATTTTACGGATCCAGCCGCCTTTGTATTTTTCCTGGTTTTCCCAGTCAGTCGGGAAGCCCTGACCCGGCTTGGTTTCCACGTTGTTGAACCACGCGTACTCCACGCCTTCACGGCTGGTCCAGACGTTTTTACAGGTAACTGAACAGGTGTGGCAGCCGATGCACTTATCGAGATTCAGCACCATGCCGACTTGTGAACGAATTTTCATTTTACGCTCTCCTGTACCTAGTCATTGCCTTCGCCATCTAACCAGTCAATGTTCTTCATCTTACGCACTACAACAAACTCATCGCGGTTAGAACCTACGGTGCCGTAGTAGTTAAAGCCGTATGCCAGATGGGCATAGCCACCAATCATATGCGTCGGTTTCGGCGTGATACGGGTGACCGAGTTGTGGATCCCCCCACGCTGGCCAGTAATTTCCGAACCCGGCAGGTTAACGATACGTTCCTGCGCGTGGTACATCATGGTCATCCCTGCCGGAACACGCTGGCTGACAACCGCACGGGCAGTCAGCGCACCGTTGCTGTTGTAAACTTCAATCCAGTCGTTATCGGCAATGCCCAGCTCTTTGGCATCGGCTTCGCTCAGCCAGACCACCGGGCCACCGCGACCTAAGGTCAGCATCAACTGGTTGTCGCTGTAGGTGGAGTGGATCCCCCACTTCTGGTGCGGCGTCAGGAAGTTGAGCGCTTTTTCCGGGTTGCCGTTGGATTTCTGGCCTATCACTTCTTTCACCGAACGGGTGTCGATCGGCGGACGATAAACCAGCAGGCTTTCACCGAAATCACGCATCCACTGGTGATCCTGATACAGTTGCTGACGACCAGAGAGCGTACGCCATGGGATCAGCTCGTGAACGTTGGTGTAACCGGCGTTGTAAGAAACGTGTTCATCTTCCAGACCAGACCAGGTCGGGCTGGAGATAATTTTGCGCGGCTGTGCCTGAATATCGCGGAAGCGGATCTTCTCGTCTTCTTTATTCAGCGCCAGATGCGTATGGTCACGACCGGTAAATTCGCTCAGGGCAGCCCAGGCTTTCACGGCTACCTGACCGTTGGTTTCCGGTGCCAGTGTCAGGATCATCTCTGCCGCATCAATTGCGGTGTTCAGCATCGGCTGGCCTTTCGCCGGACCTTCCGCTTTGGTGTAGTTGAGCTTACGCAGCAGATCCATCTCGCTCTGGGTGTTCCAGGCAATCCCTTTACCGCCATTACCGATTTTCTCCATCAGCGGGCCGATAGAGGTAAAGCGTTCGTAAGTCGCCGGATAAGCGCGCTCTACGACCATAATGTGTGGCGCGGTTTTACCTGGGATCAGGTCGCACTCGCCTTTTTTCCAGTCTTTCACATCCAGCGGCTGCGCCAGTTCAGCGGCAGAGTCATGCTGGATAGGCAGCGTGACGATGTCGGTTTCTTTACCCAGATGGCCGACGCACACTTCGGAGAATTTCTTCGCGATGGCTTTGTAGATTTCCCAGTCGCTTTTCGCTTCCCAGGCCGGATCGACCGCCGCAGACAGCGGGTGAATAAACGGATGCATATCCGAAGTATTCATGTCGTCTTTTTCGTACCAGGTCGCCGTCGGCAAAATGATGTCGGAATAGAGACAGGTGCTCGACAGACGGAAGTCCAGCGTAACCACCAGATCCAGCTTGCCTTCCAGACCATTGTCCTGCCAGTCCACTTCTTCCGGCTTCACGCCGCCCTGTTGCCCCAGATCTTTACCCTGGATACCGTGCTCCGTCCCCAGCAGGTACTTGAGCATAAACTCATGACCTTTACCGGAAGAACCGAGCAGGTTAGAACGCCAGATGAACAGGTTGCGCGGGTGGTTTTTACCGTTTTCTGGTTGTTCTGCCGCAAAACGGATGGAACCCTCTTTCAGGGATTTCACCGTATAGTCCACCGGATTCATCCCGGCTTTTTCCGCTTCGCCAGCGATAGTCAGCGGGTTAGTGCCTAACTGCGGTGCAGACGGCAGCCAGCCCATGCGTTCCGCACGGACGTTAAAGTCGATCAAGTGTCCGGTATAGCGGGATTTGTCCGCCATCGGTGACAGCAACTCTTCCGCCGTGACGGTTTCATAACGCCACTGGCTGGAGTGGTTATAGAAATAAGAAGTGCTGTTCATGTGACGCGCCGGACGCTGCCAGTCAAGGGCAAACGCCAGCGGCTGCCAGCCGGTTTGCGGACGCAGTTTTTCCTGACCTACATAGTGCGCCCAGCCGCCCCCGCTCTGACCGACACAGCCGCAGAAAATCAGCATGTTGATCAGACCACGATAGTTCATATCGAGGTGATACCAGTGGTTCAGCCCCGCACCGACGATAATCATCGAACGACCGTGCGTTTTATCAGCGTTATCGGCAAATTCACGGGCGATGCGAATAATCTGGCTGCGAGAAACGCCGGTAATCTGCTCGGCCCAGGCCGGGGTATAAGCTTTCACATCGTCATAGCTGGTTGCACAGTTAACGTCGTTCAGGCCACGTTCCAGACCGTAGTTTGCCAGCGTCAGATCATAAACGGTGGTCACCAGGGCGGTGCTGCCATCAGCCAGTTGCAGGCGTTTCACCGGCAGTTTGTGCAGCAGCACGTTTTCCAGTTCCACTTTGTTGAAGTGTTCCGTGCCGTCGCCACCAAAGTACGGGAAGCCTACCTCAGCGATCTCATCTTGGCTACCCAGCAGGCTCAGTTGCAGCTCGGTTTCTTCGCCAGTTTTGCCGTCGCGCTGCTCAAGATTCCATTTGCCCTTCTCGCCCCAGCGGAAGCCAATAGAACCGTTCGGCGCAACCATTTCGCCATTGGTATTAAAGGCGACAGTTTTCCATTCCGGATTGTTTTCCTGGCCCAGCGCATCAACCAGATCAGCAGCGCGCAGCATACGACCTGCAGCGTAGTAACCGTCGCGTTCTTCCAGCATCACCAGCATCGGCATGTCGGTGTAGCGACGCACATAGTCGGTGAAATACTGGCTTGGGTTGTCGAGGTGGAATTCACGCAGCATTACGTGGCCCATCGCCAGCGCCATTGCCGCATCGGTGCCCTGTTTCGGTGCCAGCCACAGATCGCACAGTTTGGCGATTTCAGCGTAGTCTGGTGTGACGGCAACAGTTTTGGTGCCTTTGTAACGCACTTCAGTAAAGAAGTGAGCATCCGGGGTACGCGTCTGCGGCACGTTTGAACCCCAGGCGATGATGTAGCTGGAGTTATACCAGTCAGCAGATTCCGGTACGTCAGTTTGCTCGCCCCAGGTTTGCGGAGACGCAGGAGGCAGGTCGCAGTACCAGTCGTAGAAGCTTAAGCAAGTACCGCCAATCAGCGAGAGATAGCGTGCACCCGATGCGTAAGAAACCATCGACATTGCCGGAATTGGCGAGAAACCAGCAACACGGTCCGGGCCGTAGTTTTTGATGGTGTAAACGTTAGATGCGGCGATCAGTTCGTTCACCTCCTGCCAGGAAGAACGAACAAATCCACCGCGTCCACGCGCCTGCTTAAAGCTTTTCGCTTTATCGGCGTCTTCAATGATAGAAGCCCATGCCTCAACCGGATCGCTATGCAGCGCCTTCGCTTCACGCCACATTTTCATCAGGCGTTTGCGCATCATCGGGTATTTCAGGCGGTTGGCACTGTAAAGATACCAGGAGTAGCTGGCACCGCGCGGGCAGCCGCGAGGTTCATGGTTTGGCAGATCCGGACGGGTACGCGGATAGTCAGTCTGCTGGGTTTCCCAGGTGACCAGACCGTTTTTGACGTAGATTTTCCAGCTGCAGGAGCCGGTGCAGTTTACCCCGTGGGTAGAGCGGACGATTTTGTCATGCTGCCAACGCTGGCGATATCCATCCTCCCAGTCACGGTTGGTATTGAGAAGCTGGCCATGCCCATCGGCAAAGGTTTCACCCTTCTGTTTGAAGTAGCGAAACCGGTCCAGGAATTTACTCATCGGTTTTCTCCTGTGGGAGCCTGTCGGCCCTCTGATAAATCGACATTGCTAATGTTTAAGGGCAAGGTAACGCTCTGAAACAGCGTGGGAATTGATAACGATCAAGAGTGATGGGGATGAAAAATAAAGTAAATTCCTAAGATACCCCTTTAGGATAATCAACAGCCACCACATAACAGACTGTAAATTAAGACGTTTTATACCTGTAGTTATTTAAACTATTAAGATTTTTATGCAGATGGGTATTAAGGAGTATTCCCCATGGGTAACATATTAATGGCTCTTAATGAAATCCGGCGAAATAAACCATATAACATTAGTATGTTGTAACTAAATAACGCTTAAAAAAAGCGCGACATCATGCCGCGCAAAGGATAATCAAATATTTTACTCTATATAATTCGGTTTACAGGAAGGCGGCAAGTGAATGAATCCCAGGAGCTTACTAAAGTAAGTGACTGGGGTGAATGAACGCAGCCGCAGCACATGTAACCCGGAGTATGACGAGTAACGGTTTATTTTTTAGAATGCCGACCATATACCGCCCAGGTAATCACTACGCAGGCGATATAGAAAATCAAAAATACCTTCATTGCGCCGACTGGCGAACCCGTTAATGCCAGCGAGCTACCAAACGCTTTCGGGATAAAGAAGCCACCAATCGCGCCAATCGCAGAGATGAAACCCAGCGCCGCCGCCGTGTCGGTTGCCGCTTCACGCATCGCACGTTCGTCAGAACCCCCTTCTGCTTTCACGCGATCCATTGTCAGTTTACGGAAGATCACTGAAATCATCTGGAAAGTGGAACCACTACCCAGCCCAGCTGTCAGGAACAGCGCCAGGAAGACCGCGAAGAACGCCATGAAGCTTCCGCCCTGCCCGTCAGTCGGTAAGGTCAGGAACAGCAGGCCGCTGAAAATCGCCATCAGAATAAAGTTCACCAGCGTGACACGAGTTCCGCCCAGACGGTCAGATAATGCACCACCTGCAGAACGCGCCAGCGCACCAATAAACGGCCCGAAGAAAGCGTATTGCAGAATCTGAACATCCGGGAACTGCGTTTTTGACAGCATTGCAAAGCCCGCGGAGAAGCCGATGAAGGAGCCGAAGGTTGCCAGATACAGCAGGCTCATAATCCACAGATGACCCCGTTTGAGTACCGGCAACTGCTCCTTGATGGAGGCTTTCGAGGTAGCAAGATCGTTCATGCCAAACCACGCCGCAATGGTGAAGATGGCAAGGAACGGCACCCATATCCAGGACGCATTCGCCAGATACAGCTCAGTCCCATCCGGCTGTTTGACGCCCTGGCTACCAAATACTGCGAAAATCGACAGTGATACCACCAGCGGAGCAACCAACTGCATGACGCTGACGCCCATGTTTCCCAGACCACCATTCAGACCCAGCGCGCCACCCTGCTTCTGTTTCGGAAAGAAGAAGCTGATGTTTGCCATACTGGATGCGAAGTTCGCGCCAGCAAAGCCGCATAGCAGAGAGATGATGATGAAGACGCTATAAGGCGTGGAGGTATCCTGCACGGCAAAACCCAGCCAGACGCAAGGAATAATCAGAATACCGGTGCTGAACGCCGTCCAGCGACGACCACCGAAGATAGGAACCATAAAGGAGTATGGAACACGTAATAACGCGCCAGAAACCGAAGGCAGCGCAGTCAACATAAATAGCTGATCGGTCGTAAAATTAAAACCGACTTTCGGTAAGTTCACCGCAACAGCGCTGAACAACATCCATACGCAAAACGCCAGCAGCAGACAGGGAACGGAAATCCACAGGTTACGGCTGGCAATACGTTGACCGCGTTGTTGCCAGAACGCAGGATCTTCCGGTCGCCAATCTGTAATGACAGCTCCAGTAGCCCTTTCGGGGGCGGATGAGTGACTCATAGACACCTCTGATACTCGTTTCGATGTCTGCCACCTTAGTGTCTGTAGCTAAAGGCAATTTGATGTAAATCAAACGATAAGATAACTTTATCTATCATTGATATTTATCATTACCCATAGTGAGTACAGTGATTTCATAAAAATTATGAGATTTTTCACGGTGCTGTAAAATCCCTACCCTTACCGATGTAAAGCGACTAACCACACGGCAAATAAGGAGTAACTCTTTCCGGGTATGGGTATACTTCAGCCAATAGCCGAGAATACTGCCATTCCAGAATGTATCGTCACATTCATTAAGGTTATTGCTCATTTAAAGCCTGAAGGAAGAGGTTTACATGCTTAAACGTTGTCTCTCTCCGCTCACCCTGGTTAATCAGGTTGCGCTTATTGTGTTGCTTTCTACTGCTATTGGACTGGCAGGGATGGCGGTTTCTGGCTGGCTGGTGCAAGGCGTTCAGGGCAGCGCCCATGCGATCAACAAAGCGGGATCGCTGCGCATGCAAAGTTACCGTCTGTTGGCGGCAGTGCCATTAAGTGAGAAAGACAAGCCCTTAATTAAAGAGATGGAACAAACGGCATTTAGCGCCGAGTTAACTCGAGCAGCAGAACGAGACGAACAACTGGCGCA
This sequence comes from Shigella sp. FC1567, assembly GCF_001743015.1. Lineage (NCBI taxonomy): Bacteria > Pseudomonadati > Pseudomonadota > Gammaproteobacteria > Enterobacterales > Enterobacteriaceae > Shigella > Shigella sp. FC1567. The sequence continues at coordinate 6,881 of NZ_MIIV01000299.1, read as the reverse complement.
ATTACAGGGTTTACAAGATTACTGGCGTAATGAACTGATCCCTGCACTGATGCGTGCACAAAACCGCGAAACGGTGTCAGCGGATGTCAGCCAGTTTGTTGCCGGGCTTGATCAGCTGGTATCTGGTTTTGACCGCACCACGGAAATGCGCATTGAGACAGTGGTACTGGTCCATCGGGTAATGGCGGTATTTATGGCACTTTTACTGGTGTTCACTATTATCTGGTTGCGGGCGCGACTGCTACAACCGTGGCGGCAACTGCTGGCAATGGCGAGTGCCGTCAGTCATCGCGATTTTACCCAACGCGCGAACATCAGCGGGCGCAACGAAATGGCGATGCTTGGAACTGCATTGAACAATATGTCTGCAGAACTGGCCGAAAGTTATGCCGTACTTGAGCAGCGGGTTCAGGAGAAAACCGCCGGGCTGGAGCATAAAAATCAGATCCTCTCTTTTTTATGGCAGGCTAACCGCCGTTTGCATTCCCGCGCCCCGCTGTGTGAACGCCTGTCACCTGTACTCAACGGCTTACAGAATTTAACCCTGCTACGTGATATCGAACTGCGGGTGTATGACACTGATGATGAAGAGAATCATCAGGAGTTTACCTGCCAGCCAGATATGACTTGTGATGATAAAGGCTGCCAGCTCTGCCCGCGCGGCGTATTACCCGTTGGTGATCGCGGCACAACCCTGAAGTGGCGGCTGGCTGACTCTCATACGCAGTACGGTATTTTGCTGGCGACCCTGCCGCAGGGGCGTCATCTTAGCCATGATCAACAACAACTGGTGGATACCCTGGTTGAACAACTCACCGCCACGCTGGCGCTGGATCGCCATCAGGAACGTCAGCAACAGTTGATCGTGATGGAAGAGCGTGCCACCATTGCGCGCGAACTGCATGATTCTATTGCCCAATCTCTCTCTTGCATGAAGATGCAGGTGAGTTGTTTACAGATGCAGGGCGATGCGCTGCCAGCAAGCAGCCGCGAACTGTTAAGTCAGATCCGTAACGAACTGAATGCATCCTGGGCGCAGTTGCGTGAATTGCTCACCACATTCCGCTTGCAGCTCACCGAGCCTGGATTACGTCCGGCGCTGGAGGCGAGTTGCGAAGAGTACAGCGCCAAATTTGGCTTCCCGGTGAAGCTGGATTATCAATTGCCGCCTCGTCTGGTGCCTTCACATCAGGCAATCCACTTGTTGCAAATTGCCCGTGAGGCATTAAGTAACGCCCTCAAACATTCGCAAGCGAGTGAGGTCGTGGTGACGGTGGCGCAAAACGATAATCAGGTCAAACTGACCGTCCAAGATAACGGCTGCGGCGTGCCTGAAAATGCCATCCGCAGCAATCACTACGGCATGATAATAATGCGCGACCGTGCGCAAAGTTTACGAGGCGATTGCCGCGTCCGCCGTCGTGAATCAGGTGGCACCGAAGTGGTGGTCACCTTTATTCCCGAAAAAACTTTCACAGACGTCCAAGGAGATACCCATGAGTAATCAGGAACCGGCTACTATCCTGCTGATCGACGATCACCCGATGCTGCGAACTGGCGTAAAACAGCTTATCAGTATGGCACCAGATATCACCGTGGTTGGCGAAGCGAGTAATGGCGAACAGGGTATTGAACTGGCGGAGTCTCTTGATCCCGATCTGATCCTGTTAGATCTCAATATGCCCGGCATGAACGGTCTGGAAACGCTGGATAAACTGCGCGAAAAGTCCCTCTCAGGGCGCATTGTGGTATTCAGCGTCTCTAACCATGAAGAAGATGTGGTCACCGCACTGAAACGCGGCGCGGATGGTTATCTGTTAAAAGATATGGAACCGGAAGATCTGCTGAAAGCATTGCATCAGGCAGCTGCTGGCGAAATGGTATTAAGCGAAGCATTAACGCCTGTTCTGGCCGCCAGCTTGCGCGCTAACCGTGCCACTACTGAGCGCGATGTTAACCAGTTAACCCCACGCGAGCGCGATATTCTCAAGCTGATTGCCCAGGGTTTGCCGAACAAGATGATTGCCCGCCGCCTGGATATCACCGAAAGCACAGTAAAAGTGCACGTCAAGCACATGCTGAAGAAAATGAAGCTCAAGTCTCGCGTGGAAGCAGCGGTATGGGTGCATCAGGAGCGCATTTTCTGATTACGGTTCCCAGCGCAGTTCGTCGTTTGACAATGCATCGAACGGTTCGACAAGCGTTAGCGTGATCTCATTGGAGGAGACACGCTGCCCCTGGTTATATTCCACCACCACCGACAATCGCCAGTGATTGCTTGCCCCTTCCCCGTTCTGCCAGTCAGGCATGATCAGCGTCCAGCCCTCCGCGCTGTTGGCTTGTGCGCCCGGCGTCAAACTTAATATCTGCGTATCGCCCTGCCAAATCAGTTGCCGAATACCGTAACGACTGCGGATTTGTAATTTCAGCGGCACTGTTTCGCCAGGTTTTAGATCCCACGGCGGTGTCGCCAGAAACACCGTTAACGTTTTTCGCTGTCGGTACTCAAGAGTCGGTAGATTATTTCGCTGCGGATTGTCATAGCGACTACCACGTAACGACTGACTTTCGGCAACCTCGCCCGCAGAAAGTTGTTTTTTGAGCGGTACACCAAAGCGGTAATTAAGATTCAGCCCGAGGTTATTTTGATTCTCGCCACTTTCACCCTGTTTATGCTGAGCCGTCACAGTGACTAATGGCACAGGGGTGTAATTTAATCCCAGACTCAACGCGACGGGATTGTGATAACCCGTACCAGAGTTAAACAAATCAACACGATCACCAAAATACTGTTCTAGGCTGACACTGGTATTGAGGTGTTGATAGAACGGCATGCGCATCCGAGCTGTCAGGTCGTACCCGCGCGCCATCCGTTGTTCCTGCGTGGCTGTCTGTTCATGCCATGCAGCAAACGGCTGATAAAAGTTTGCCAATAATCGCAAATATTCGCCCCACGCTTCGGCACCAAAGCCCGCTCGCTGAAGATTTTCGTCCAGCAAGTTGTCATAAAAAGTGTTATAACCCACCAGCCAGTTGCCACGCGCCCAGCGTTGCCCAACGCCCACATTGCTCACCAACCCATTATCCTGCTGAGTAAGACCAAGCTGGCTCCAGGTGAAATAACGATCATTATCTTGTAACGGCACAAACCAGCTTCCACGACTGCCGGTGAAATGTCCTTCGTTATCCACTTTGACGTCAACACTGGCATTTCCCCACGGTGATAGCCAGGACTCTACGTGCTGATTAACCTGTTGACTAAGCGCGTCGCGGACTTTTCCCAATGCGAAAGCTTTTGCCTGCTCGCCAGTATCCAGCCCGTTATCATTCATACTGGTTTCGCCGAAATCTTTCACAATTTCAGCAAAGTGTTTTTCCCCATCATGATTTTCGGGAGCCATGCCTAAATCCGGCAGACCATCATTGTTATTATCAAAGGGATTTGCCGCTTTTTGCTCGAAGGTAGATTGTGCGTTAGCTGTACCGCCTGCTACAAGCAAGAGTAAATAAAACGGGATAATGCGAGGAACGAAACGGCTCAAAACGTCGGTAACTTCCGGTAATAATGAAAACCATAGCCTTAAAGAATAACGATTACTGGCAACTTTTGTCGTATTTTCTCGCGCTTTCAGGAAAATCCTTAAAAATGTGACCGATTGGTCAGACGCTGCAGAAGCAGTAAGATAGAAGATGAGTGTCTAATTCCCTGAATACAGGAGTAAATAATGCAAAAAATCGTGATCGTTGCCAATGGCGCACCTTACGGGAGCGAATCCTTGTTTAACAGCTTGCGGCTGGCCATTGCGTTACGAGAGCAGGAGAGCAATCTGGATCTGCGTCTGTTCCTCATGTCTGATGCGGTCACAGCCGGGTTGCGCGGGCAAAAACCAGGGGAAGGCTACAACATTCAGCAAATGCTGGAGATCCTTACCGCTCAGAATGTACCGGTGAAATTGTGCAAAACCTGTACCGACGGGCGCGGGATTAGTACACTTCCTCTGATTGATGGGGTGGAAATCGGTACTCTTGTGGAACTGGCGCAATGGACGCTGTCAGCCGATAAAGTGCTCACATTTTAATGTTTGAGGGGGCGTCTGACGCCCCACTATGCGGGAAGTTTACTCAGGCGAATCCCGGCCGTAACACACCATCCGGATAATTCTCCGCCAGCAGTTTTTTTACCGATACCAGCAAATCATTCAGCCCATCGTCCTGCATTCCCAGTTTGATAAGCTCCTGTTCCAGTGAAAACAGGTATTGTGCGTTGGTTCCCAGCGGACCGCTCGCCGCCGCAATCAACGGCGCGATGACCTGAGCGCGAGTGTCAGATTCATATTCTGGATGTCGCGGGTCCATAATAAACACAATGGCGTTTACTGTGCATCCATCATCAAGATCAAGCTGACACCAGGTTGGCAGATAACAGCCGGTAATCATCTCGCGCTTCCACAACAGGGTTAGTTCCTGCTCCAGCGTCTCTTCTGGCAGTCGATAGGCGACGCCTGTAGTGCGTCCGCCCTCTTTCAGTGCAAGCATCCGTCCCGGCTGGTGCGCAGTCCCGCGCCCGGCGGTCAGGCGCAGGCAAAACGCGCGATGCCATCCAACCAGTGTACCGGTGCACGACTCGGTAAACTCCAGTGCCGGATTCCACATCAACGATCCATAACCGAAGATCCACACCGGTCCCTCATCAGGTCGACAAGCCAGCGTCGCCGCCAGCGAAGCCGCTCGTTGCTCTGCTGACCATAAGAGTGATTCTTCAATGGCACCAAATGCCGTTTTACAATCGGCATTCATCAAGAAATCACGCGTTATCACCTTACACCTCCGCCACTGCATACTTCCCTGCGACAACTTTTTGGTGTCTTCCGGACATTTTTACTGCTCATTTTGAAACCACTAACGGGACAATATGCAATCCACGGACCACTTGCAAGGCAACACCGCACGAATAGCTTTAACTAAGCTACCGGTTTTACGATTTTTTATGCCATTTATCATCATCCCCTTTGGCATATTCATGCTTCACAGCAGCCCAGGCCACTTTATGCGCGGTTTCTTCGCGACTGGCGTCATCACGCCGATCGTCTTTATCTTTATATTGATCCCATGCGCTGTTGAACGCTTCTTTATAGATATCCTGGGCATGAGACGGTAGAACGTGCTTTACGCTTTCCGGCAGATCGCTTTTCGTTTTATACGGCATCGTTGACTCCTTTTACAAAGTTGAACATTAAGTGTGGTCAACAATATCTACTCTTGCCAAAACATAAGAATTTTCATGTCAGACTGTTCTTAAGAAACGCTAAAACAAACATTGTCTAAACGTAATACTTATTTTTATGTCCCAATGAGTAAAAAATCGACAGTGGGGTAAAAATTCGTAAAATGTTACCGATATCCAGACACTTTCTGTTATTTTTCCTACCTATTTTTTACATTTTCGATAAATTCATCTGCAAAGGGATAACCATAATGTCAAATGCTCAAGAGGCGGTAAAAACCCGCCACAAGGAGATTTCGCTTATTTTCCCGGTTCTGGCGCTGGTAGTGCTGTTCCTGTGGGGAAGCAGCCAGACACTACCAGTGGTCATTGCCATCAATCTTCTTGCGCTTATTGGTATTTTAAGTAGCGCCTTTAGTGTTGTCCGTCATGCGGACGTATTAGCCCATCGCCTGGGAGAACCTTACGGTTCGCTTATTCTTAGCCTTTCAGTGGTTATTCTTGAAGTCAGTTTGATTTCAGCTTTAATGGCAACCGGCGACGCCGCGCCAACGCTAATGCGTGATACGCTCTATTCAATCATTATGATTGTTACCGGTGGGCTGGTTGGCTTTTCATTATTGTTGGGCGGTCGTAAGTTTGCCACCCAATATATGAATCTGTTTGGTATCAAGCAGTATTTAATTGCGCTGTTCCCCCTGGCGATAATCGTACTGGTATTTCCAATGGCTCTGCCTGCGGCGAATTTTTCAACCGGTCAGGCGTTACTGGTAGCATTAATTTCTGCGGCAATGTATGGCGTATTTTTGCTGATCCAGACCAAAACGCATCAAAGTTTGTTTGTCTACGAGCACGAAGATGACAGTGATGACGACGACCCGCATCACGGTAAACCGTCTGCCCATAGCAGCGTGTGGCATGCTATCTGGTTGATTATCCATCTGATTGCCGTTATTGCAGTCACCAAAATGAATGCCAGCCCGCTGGAGACATTGCTCGACAGCATGAATGCCCCTGTCGCCTTTACTGGCTTCCTGGTGGCTCTGTTGATTCTGTCGCCGGAAGGTTTAGGTGCGTTAAAAGCAGTGTTGAACAACCAGGTCCAGCGCGCGATGAATCTGTTCTTTGGTTCAGTGTTAGCAACCATTTCACTTACCGTACCTGTCGTCACGCTAATTGCCTTTATGACGGGTAACGAATTACAGTTTGCACTTGGTGCGCCAGAAATGGTGGTGATGGTGGCCTCTTTAGTGCTGTGCCATATCTCCTTCTCCACCGGACGTACTAACGTGCTCAATGGCGCAGCGCATCTGGCACTGTTTGCCGCCTATTTGATGACGATATTTGCCTGACAGTTATATCTCCTCCGATGACGGAAATCGGGGGAGATAAGATAAATTCCTGCTTATTGTATTTCTTCATACTACCTGGACAGCTCGTTAATCAGAATTGCGAGCCTGTACCACAACCTGCACGAAACCACTGCAACAGCTGTTGAAAAGCCGGAATGTACTCTTTATTGCAAACATTTCAGGGATGAAGTGAAGATGAATTGAGACGTAGTATCCACACCAAGCCGGAATTATCCGGTGAGGCGCAATGTTGCGGGGGCTTTATCCCTGGTGGCATTGGTTGCTGGAAAGAGAAAACCCCCGCA